>CAZBOC010000059.1:0-12568 GCA_964493225.1 uncultured Caulobacterales bacterium
CGGAAAAATAGGAATCCCAATGCTGAACCCTTTCTGCCTCATGGCCAGACAGATCTGTGCGGTCGGCGGCTGTCGTGCAAAAACAGGTCGGTCAAACCGCCGTGCAATTCGTACAGGAAAGACAACGCGACGCGACATCGTCCCATTGCGGATGTTCGGGGTTGTCTTGCAGGAACTCGCGCAGGCCCTGGGTTTCAAGCGATCGCTTCATGGATTGTCGGGCGCGCCGCGACACCGCGCGCGCCGCCTCGCTTTCCTCCGGCTCGGCATTTCGCAAGGAAAGCGCGCGGATCACCGCGGCGCCGGGTTCGGTCGCCGCCTTCATGACAAAGACATGACGGCCGGGCTCCGCCAGTTCAGTCATGACGATATCGTGCCCGCCGGTCACCTCCGGTCCCGCATTCATCGAAGCGCAAAAGCACGTATCCGCAGGCTCGGCGCAATTGACGGCGATCAGCAGCGCATGATTGCGGCGGCTTTCGAATTCTTGATCGACATACTGATCATGGAGAAAGACGCGCGTCTGAATGTCGATCGCCGCAATTTCGCAAGCGCGAACACCAAGGAACGCGCGCTTCCTTTCGTCCTGCGGCACTTCCCTGATATCGAACCCGTCATCCGTTCGCTTCGCCCGCCAAAGCACGCGTTCGGGCGGATGAAGATATTTTTTCCACGAATGCGGGCCCACCACGTAACCGAACAGGGCGTCGTCTTCTCTCTTCTTCAGGGCGTAAGAGCCGGGCGCCTGTTCGTCCGTCCACCCCGCCGGAAGGTCTTTGTCGGAAAGGATTTCGTCGTAGACGATCGCGCCGTCCTTCATCACCGGCCCGAGTACCTGATTGCCGAATTCAGTAAGCGCCTTATGCTGCTTCGATTACCGCTTCCGTTCGAGAATAAATGCGCCGGCGCGCAACGTATCGGCCGGATTTTCCATTGCATTCCGCCAATCGCGTCGCGCCCCGGGGCGAACCCGGGCGGCAACGCCAGATAACGCTCAGACGTATAAAGGCCTACAGGAGGCGTTCATTGACCTGCCTCAAATCAGGCGGGGCCGGGAGAGCCTCTAAGCTAGCCAATAGCTGGACCGCTCAGGCGGGGAATTCGATCTTCCGGCCGCCATCTCGCCGTATATCGGCGACGATTATCGGCGCGGCTGATCAGGGAACAGCACCGCATGGGGCGGTCCGCTGCAACCGCCCGCGCCGATAGCGCCCGTGCGGCGAGCCGCCCGCCGATGAACGGCCTTTCTATTCGCGGCCGGGCACGGGGGCGCCCGGCGTCCACGGCGCGCCGGCTGCGAGCAGGGCTTCTTCGAAGGCGGGAATGGTCGTCGACTGCAACGCATTGATCCGCTCGCGAATGTCGGCGAACTCCTGCTCGGCGAAGGCGAGCTGGCTCCGGTGGGTCTCGGTGGGTCCATAGGTTGCGAGACTGACGCCCGTGATCACCTTGCCGAGCCGGCTCGCCACCGTCGCCGGTCCTTCAATGCCGATCGACGCCATCGAACGGTCGCCCAGCAAGCGCGCTTCGGCGTCGTGGAGCTCCGCACGCAATTCCCGCCACTGATCATCGAGCGCTTCAGGCGCTGAGCGCGACCGGTCGAGCGCGGCCTTGAGAAGGTCAGCCTTTTCGTTAAGCGCGTCGATGGACGCGCCCGCCGCGGAGACGGCGCGCTGGAATTCGGCGGCGCGCTCCCAGAACGCAACCACGGCTTCCGGTTCGCCGCCGGGCAGCGCGCCCTTGCGCAGTCGCTCCACCTCGAATGTCTGCGGTCCGACCAGCTCGCGTGTTTCACCGCGCACTCGACTGTACAGGGCGACAGAATACTGGCCGGGCGCCGCCAGAAAGCCGGTCGGCCCGTCCTCGTCCTCGCCTTCCTCTTCGGCGATTTCCGTTAGCGCTGTCATGGCCGGGAAACGCAAATCCCAGGCGACGCGATGGAAGCCCTTCTCTACGGGGCCGGTCAGACGCCGCACTTCGTTGCCGTCGGCGTCCCGAACGACAAGAACGATCTCCGGCGCGCGTTCGCGCCGTTCGCGTTCGATAGCCTCGAAGCCGGGAAAAGCGACCTCATCGCCGGCTTCCTGTTTTTCTTTCTCCGCTTCCTGGCGCTGTTCCTCGCGCGATGTCAGCCCCTGTGGAAGATAATAGGTGAAGACGGCGCCGAAGGGCGGGTTGGGCGCGCGGTAGTAGCCATGCCCCTGAGAGCCCTGTTCGGAGAACGCGAGCGGATGGCGCTCGACATACCACCAGGCGCGCCGGCCGGGGAACAGCATCGGCCCTTCCTCAAGCTTCGTTTCCGACAGTCCGCGCAAGGGCGCGTAGTCGTCCAGGATGAAAAAGGAGCGGCCGAAGGAGGCGGCGACCACGTCGTCCTCTCGGCGCTGAACGGTCACGTCGCGAAAGGCGATGGTCGGCGCGCCGCCTTCAAGTTCGATCCAGTTCTCGCCGGCGTTGGGTGTAAAGAAAAGCCCGAATTCGGTCGCCAGAAAGAAGAGATTGCGATCTTCATGATCCTGAACGATACGCCAGACGAGATGCCGGTCCGGGAGATCGCCGTTCATGGCCCGCCATGTCGCGCCGCGATCGGATGATTTGTATAGATACGGCGCGAAATCACCGTATTTGTGGTTGTCGAGGGCGACATAGACCGTGTCCGCATCGAACAGGTCAGCGCGGATATCGTTGACAAAGGCCCGTTCCGGAACGCCGGGAAGGCTCGAGACCTCGACTTTTGTCCAGGTCTTTCCGCCGTCCGAAGTCGCCTGGATCAGACCGTCGTCCGTCCCCACATAGAGGATGTCCTCGTTGATCGGCGATTCCGCGATCGATGTGATCGTGTTGTACTGGGACATGGCGAGATAATCCCAGCCGGCGTCCCATGACCATTTGCGATCCTGAACCGGCAATTGCATACGATCCTCGCTACGCGTGAGATCGCCGGAAACCGCTGTCCAGGCGTCGCCGCGATTGTCGGAACGCCAGAGCCTGTAGGAGGCGAAATAAATCCGCTTCGGATCATGCCGCGAGACGTAGACCGGCGCATCCCAATTGAAGCGTTCAAAGGGCTCGCCCGGCGCCGCCTGGGGCTGGATATGCACCACTTCCCCGGTCGTCCGGTCAATGCGGGCGAGATTTCCCTCCTGCCACTCCGCATACATGATGTCCGGATTGCCGGGTTCGGTCGCCGACTGGTGCCCGTCGGCGTAGAGCGTGACGAACCAGTCGGAGGTGCGGATGCCATGACGATTGTCCGTACGCGATGGTCCGCCCTGTGAATTGTTGTCCTGGGTGCCGCCGTAAACATTGTAGAAGGGCTCGGCGTCGTCCACCGCAACCTTGTAGAATTGCGTGATCGGCATGTTGTTGATGAAACGCCACGTCTTCTCGCCATCGACGCTTTCATACAGCCCGCCGTCCGAACCGAAAAGAATGTAGTCCGGGTCGGTTGGATGAAAAGCGATCGCATGGTCGTCGACATGCTTGTATTCATTGTTGAGCCGGCGCCACGTGACGCCGCCGTCATCGGAGACCTGGCTGTAGTTGCTCGTCAGATAAAGTCGGTCGAAGTGGTGCGGGCTGGCGTAGAGTTCCTGATAGTAGTGCGGACCGGTCCCGCCGCCGACCTTATCGGAGGTCTTCTCCCAGCTTGCGCCGGCGTTCACCGACTTCCAGGTCCCGCCCTCGCGACGATCAAGCTCGATCGCAGCGTAGACGATGTCCGGCCTCTGGGGGGAAATGGCCAGTCCGATCTTGCCCATATTGCCCTCGGGAAGGCCGTTGGCGAGCTCCTCCCAGGTTTCTCCTCCGTCTAAGGATTTATGGATCCCGCTTTCTTCGCCGCCGCCCACATAGGCCGCGACGGTTCGGTGATGCTGCCACGTCGCCGCGTAAAGAACGTCGGGATCGCGCGGGTCGATGACGACATCGGTAACCCCGGTCCACGGACCGGCGGAAAGAACATTCTTCCAGGTCGCTCCGCCGTCGTTGGTCTTGAACAGACCGCGCTCGCCCCCTTTCGACCAGAGGGGCCCCTGGGCGGCGACCCAGACGGTGTCGGGATCCTCCGGGTGCACGATGATCTTGGAGATATGCTCGGACTTTTTCAGACCGAGATTCGTCCACGTGGCGCCGCCGTCACGGCTGCGGTAGATCCCGTCGCCGAAGCCGACATGGCGCCCGCCGACGTTTTCGCCGGCGCCGACCCAGACGACATGGGGGTTCGAGGGATCAATCGTCACGGCGCCGATGGAATAGGATCCCTGGTCGTCGAAGATCGGCTTCCAGGTCGTGCCCGCGTTCTCCGTCTTCCAGACCCCGCCGGAGCCGACCCCGACGATCCAGGTCGAGGGATCGTCCTGTCTGATTGCAATGTCGGCGATGCGTCCGGCCATGAAAGCAGGTCCGATATTGCGCAGCGCGAGCCCTTTGAAGGTCGCCGCCGAGAGGACGCCCTCGTCGGCCTTTTCGCCCGAGCCGGCCTCCGAATCGGAGCTTTTCCCAGTCTTGGAAGCCGGCTGCGCGACGGCGACAGCGGCGAGGGCGTGGGCGGCGACGGCGGCCAGAAAAGCGGCTGCGCGAACGGCGCACGGAATGGATTTCATGTCGGGCTCCCGGCGACGGATTACGGTTTCTTCAGTTTGCGAGGGTAACCGCACGCGGCGATCGATGGAAAGACAAACCATCAATCGCATGTGAAGAAACCCGCCGTCGGCCCCCTTCGGTGATCGAGGCGAAATTCGCGCAAAGCGGGAATTCGCGCGATGGCCGCGGGATTTCCATCGACGGCGTCGCCCCGATTTCTCCGCCCCCGCCGCGTTCAGGGCTTAATGCGGCCGTAACCGCGTCGACCGGCTTTGCAAGCATGGCCGCGGAAGGAGCGCCTTGCCGGCCGCGTCGGCTCCGTCACTGACCGCGCCGACGCAATTCGAAAATGAGCGCCGTCGTGTAGCTGCGCAGGTCGGTCTGCGCGTCGGGCGGCGCTTCGGCGATATGGCGGACGAAAACAACATGCGGCCCGGCGTCATCCGACATTATCGCCGCCTCGCCGTCCGCGTCGGCCGCGAAGGCGACACCGTCCAGGCCCCGCTCGGAAGTTCCGAAGGGCGCGACGAAGACGATCCGCGCGCCTTCAAGCGGCGCGCCGTCGAACAAGGCGGCGGCTTGCAAAGGCGCGCCCGGTTCGAAACCGCGGTCGCCGGCCGACACTTTCAGGGTTAGGCGCCCGGCGGCGGAAATCGTGCGCGGCGCGGGAACGTCGCCCTTGCGAACATGGACTTCGGAGACCGTCGCCGTCTGCGAGGTGAATATCGGCGCGCCTTCGGGGAGATCGGCGCGCGCCACGCCGTCTCGGCCGAGCCTTACGAATGCGCCGTCGACGCGCGAGGCTTCACCCTTGCGGCCCAGCCGTTCCCCGGTGGAAAGCCGGTAAACGCCCGGCGCGTTCAATTTGGCGGACAACACAGTCAATTGATCAAGCACGTCGATGCTCTCGAAGGCCTGTCGCTCGCCTTCCGGGTCCGCGATATGAAAATCGTCCGACCGCAGGGCGTGCTCCACGTTCGGAAACCGATCGCTGAAGGACGCAATGACGGTCACCCTCCCGCTTTCGTCCGCATGAAACCTATTCGGCAACAGGAAGCCGACATCGGCGAAGGCCGGAGAGACTGCGAAGAAAAGGCCTGCGCCGAGGACGCCCGCCCCTGTTCGCGCGCGTGTTCGCTTGTTGCGCATCGAGGCGACCCTAATAGGCTTCAGCGAGGCTCGTCGTCGGCCGCAGACGGTCCGCGAGATCGCCCACATCGGCCGTCACGAATCGGCGGATGACGCCGCGGGCTTCATTGAGCGCGAGGTCGAGCTCCTTCTCGCCGTCTTTCACCTCCAGCGCCAGGGCGAGCAGCGGATTGTAAAGGGCCTCGGTCTCGCCCTTGATCGTGATGGCGAAGCGCGGATACGCCGCTGCTATCGCGGCCCACTCCCGGCGTACGCCGGCCCAATAATCCGCCGTGCCGGCCCAGTAGTCGTCCGCCGCCCGCACGGGAAACTCTGTGCTACGACGATACGTGTTCACCGCGACCTCGCGCACAAGCGCGCGCGGCTCGCCGGCGAGGATCAGCTTGGAATTGTCCTGTTCGTGAACCCAGCCCCATGGCGTAATGACGTGGCGGTTCATCGCGTCCACCGCGTGGTAGTCATCCCGGGTCGTCATGTCCCGGCGCGGAAGCGGGCGCCATTCCTTCGGCGGCGTCCATTCGGCGAGACCGTTTTCGTAGGTCCACTCTCCGACCGCCCCGTATCGCGGCGCATCGTCGACCTGGTAGACCGTTTGCGACCACTGGCCCGCCCGTTCGGACGGCGGCACCTCGCGCCACTCCCAGGCGTTGCCGCCGATGAACACGAGGACCCGCGCCGGCTCGTAACGCCAATCCTGGCGCCAGTGTTTGACCACGAAAGGATCGTCGTCAGGCCCAACGACAAGCAAGTGTTGCAGGCTGATGAAATCGCCTCGGTCTTCGACCACGCGCACCACTTCATGGCCTCCGGAGAGCTTGCGGTCTTTCAATTCATACCCTTCGACGAAAGGAGCAGTTTCAATGAAGTCGAAGGTCACCTGATACGCGCCGGCCATGGCGAGGATGGCGTTGCGGTCCCGCTCGAACGCGGCGGCGCGAGTCTCGTCCTGCGTCGCCGGTTCAACGGCGGCGGCGCCATTGGAAGCGGCCGTCGCCGCGGGCTGGGTCGCGCAGGCGGACAAAAGGGTGGCCCCCACAAGGGCGGCGAGTGCGGCGGTGCGGCTTCGATCAAGCATCGGTTTCCCCATCGGATGGTTTCGGTCCTGCGGCTTCAATATCGTTACTGAAAATCACTTGCAATCTCAAAATTAATCTGGCATCGCGTTTTTGCGAATGACTCTCATAGGCAAAAACGAAGGGGAAGGCCATGGTTCGCCGCACGGAACGCTCCAAGATCAGCAAGGTCCTGAAATACGGGGCATGTTTGTCTGCGTGGTTATCCGCGCCGGCCCTCATGGCGAATCGCGCGAACGCGCAGGAGGTCTATGTCGAAGGCGGAGGGAAGACGGTCGAGACGGCTGTCAATCTCGACGTCATCTCGGTCTACGCCACCCGCAGCCCCATCACGGCCTACGATTATCCGGGCCAGGTGACCGTCATCGATCGCGACGCGGTGCTTGATTTCAACCCGTCTTCGATTTCGGAGGTCTTTCAGGCGATCCCGGGCGCGCAGTTCGATTCAGGACCGCGCCGAACAGGCGACGCGCCGTCCGTGCGCGGCCTCACGGGCAACGGGGTGCTGATCTTTCTGGACGGCGCGCGCCAGAGCTTCGTCTCCGGACATGACGGACGGTTCTTCGTCGATCCGGAACTCGTGAAGGCCGTGGAGGTTGTTCGCGGGCCGACATCGGCTCTTTACGGCTCCGGTGCGCTTGGCGGGGTGATCGCAACACGGACGATCACTGCGGATGATGTTCTTGAAGCGGACGAAACCGTCGGCTTGCGCCTTGTATCCGGCTTTCAATCGGTGAACGATGAGTTTCGCGTCGGCGGGACCGGCGTTTTCCGCACCAGGGACGGCGTTGCCGACGTCGTCGCTCACCTCACCTATCGGGACTCCGGCGGCGTCGAACTCGGCAATGATTTCACGCTGCCGGCTGACGATGAAATCCTGTCGTCTCTCCTGAAGACGACGCTCCGTCCCGCCAGGGACCTCGAAATCTACGGGTCATGGATCCGATACGCCGCAGACTCGACCGATCCGCAAAATCCACAGGGCGTGAATGTGGCCGGTCCCGGCAACGCGCTCGTCTTCCGCGACGCCGAGAGCGAAACGTTCCAGGCCGGCCTGACCTGGAACCCGGCGGCCAACGACCTCATCGACTTCAATCTTGTCGGTTACCGCACCGAAAACAGTGTCGAGGAAGACGAAGTGGAAAACCCGCGGCTCACCGACCGCACCGTCGAAACGTTCGGTTTTCTCGTCGACAACCGCTCGATGATTTCATTCGGCGAGGCCGCGACGCTTACCTTCACCTATGGCGGCGAATACTACGAGGACGAACAAACCGGCGTCGATACGGACAGCGCCGACGGAACCCGGGGCGGCGTGCCGAACGCAAAGACCCGGTTTCTGGGAGCTTTCGTGCAGGCCGATTTCACGACGCGCGCGCTCGGGCCGATCCCCGGAGAGCTGTCCGTCATTCCGGGGGTGCGCTGGGATAGCTTCGACACGAGCGAACCCGGCGGCGCTTTCGACATCGACGCGGACGAGATCTCCCCGAAAATAGGCGTTTCCTACAAACCTCTTCCCGAACTGCTCGTGTTCGCCAATTACGCGGAAGGTTTTCGCGCGCCGTCCTTCAACGAGGCTTTCGCCGACGGGGCCCACTTCTCGATCCCGGATCTTTCCGCGCCGCCCGGTCCCTTCGGCCCCTCTTTCGTCGCGAACCTTTTCATCGGCAATCCCGATTTGCGGCCGGAAATATCCAGAAGCTGGGAGGTCGGGGCCGGCGTCGATTTCACGGACCTGTTCTTCTCCGGCGATCAGTTCACGGCCAAAGCTTCGTATTACAACAGCGATGTCGACGACTTGATCGGCCTCGACGTTGAAACGCCCCTCGGCTGCTTCTTCACGCCGCAGACGGCGCCGCCGGGGCTTCCGCCCTTCCTGATTGACTCCATGCCCTGCGGAACCGGCCCCGAATTCGGTAATTTCAGTCAGAACGTGAATATCGCCAACGCCAACATCGAGGGGGTGGAGCTCGAATTCGCCTATGATTCCAACCGCGCGTATCTGCGCGGCGCCCTCACGACCATCAACGGCGTCGACGCCGACACCGGCGAATTTCTCGAAGGCGTCCTGTCGCCGAACACGCTGTTCGCAGACGCCGGGCTGAAATGGCCCGGGGCCGGATTGCGCACCGGGGTTCGCGCGACCTTCGCCGAGGATTTCACCGAAGTGAACGATCCCGTTGAAGCGCGGGACGGCTTCATTTTCGCCGATCTGTACGCAGTCTGGGAACCTCCGATCGACGCGCTCGAGGGCCTGCGCGTCGACCTCGGCGTCGACAATGTGGCCGACACTGACTTCGAAGTCGTGAACGCCGGCGTGAGCCAGCCCGGACGCAATTACAAGGCCGCCGTCAGCTGGTCGAAGGGCTTTTGACGCCGCAGCAGCGCTGTGTGGTCGCGCGCGAAAACGCCCCGCTCCCGTTCGCCCATCCTCCTTGAAAGTGGACCACGTGACAGGCCGAACACCTGCAATGTCAGAGAGCGGCCCTGTGGATCGGAAACGCGTTTCGGGTGGGGGTGTTGAAATTCGGCTGCGCCAGATTGAGGTTCCGCTTTCAAGCGATAGCGACGTCTCGCAGCGGCGTGTCGGAAGGTCGGGATCAGCGGTGCGCCGTATTTCACGTGGGAAAAGAGCGCGAGGAAGCGTTAGCAAAGCGAACGCAGCCCGAAGCCGTCGAACTCGCCACCCTCGAATGGGTGAACTGGTATAACCACCGCCGTCTTCCTGGCCCGATCGGATACGTCCCGCCTGCCGAGGCCGAGGCGCGATATCTCCAAAACCGAGAGACTTACGCTATGGCGGCGCATTTCAAATAAAGCGGCCTCCGGCAAACCCGGGGCGGTTCACTCTTATCAACATATGGATTACATCACTGTGGAATTTAGTCGAGAACGATGGACATCCTGGATTTTCGCGTCGGGACTTTGCGCGACTACCTGCCCGACGACGCCTATCGGGCGGCTTGCGAACGCGCGCGCGGAAAAAAATTTGCCGACGGCGACGCACTGCATTTGCGGGGAGATACCTCGCCGCGCCTGTGTATTGTCGCGAATGGCGGCGTGCGCCTTGGCCGGTTTCGCCCCGACGGTTCGTTTAATCTCGTTACGGTTCTCGGGGTCGGCGGACATTTCGGGGATATCGGTCTGCAACGCGCCGCATATTCACATGATGGCTTTGCTGTCGGAAATTGCGAAATCCACCTCATCGAAGCGGATGTGCTGGACGACCTGTTGCGAAACCAGCCCGGCTTCGCGCTTGGGATCTGGCGCTGCAATACCGCACGGCTGAACGCCGTACTGGAGCTCTATGATGATGCGCTGACATTGGGGGTAACCGCACGACTTGCGAAGGTCATCCATATTCACATGGGCTGCGGCGAGTTGGCGGACGGTGTCGCCTGCCGGCAGCGAGACTTCGCCGAATTACTCGGCGTCACCAAAGTCTCCATCGGCAATGCGCTGAAAGAACTTGAGAAAGCGGGACTGGTCGAAACGGGCTATCGATATGTGAGAGTTCCTGACAAAGCCAGGCTGCAGACCTGGTTGCGCAAATCGGCCGCGATCTGACCATGGTCGAAACGCATATGACGCGCCCTGAAAGCGAGACTGCCGCCTATCGCACGTCCGTCGAAGCGTCCGAATTCCAAAGTACTTTGTCTTTATAATCGGGCTCGGATGATACCTCAGCCCCGGGATTCCGATTGGGATTTCGCACTGCTTCGAAAACTCTAGCATACGAGACGACGAATGAAGACCCTCGAGTCAATAGGAATGATCTGCTGCAGCGCGCTGTATCTCGTCGGATGCGAGGACGCGCCCGTTCGAGACGCGGCGGACATCGCGACCTACAAGCGCACGCTCGACACCTACGCGCAGATCGACACGACCGTCACTGAAGTTACGGCTACACGACATGGCGACGGACGCGACGCGGGCTTGATCTCCGCCTTTTTCGGACTGGACAACAAACTGCCGGAACGCAGAACTGACCGGGTGGCGTGTGACGGCGCCGGCGGCAAGGACGGCATGCCCGTCATCTTTTCCCACGAGATCGACATCAAGACACTGGAGCCCGGCGATTTCAGGGTTACGACGGCCTCCGGCGCCATTGGCGACGTCGTGTGCCTCACGCTCGCGCCGGCGGATGATCCCGGCGAGCTTCGCACCGCATTGCTCGCCGGCGACTATGGAAGCATCGACGATCAGCCCGTGACGGTCGATATCATCGGCAACGTCCTGTCGCTCGACGGCACGGTCAACTTCACGGGCGCCAACATCAATGTCACGGCGCTTGAGGCCGGCCCGACAATCGTCTGGGCGGAAATCGTGCCGGAAGCCCAATGGGACCTCGGTGGGCAGGCCACTTCGCTGGCCTGGGGCGGCGGCAGCCGGTGTCCGGTGGGAACGCAGCAAGTTGTCCGCGCAACGTGGAATGGGGGCGTCACCAAACCGGGTGGCGAACCAGCCGACGACGACGAAGCCGCGCTTTACAAGGTTACCGTTCAGGGGGACGCCGAAGAGCAAGCCCAGGTAACGCCGTTCGCGCTCGCAGACCTGAACGACGGTGATAACAATCATCTGCTTTGTCTTGACACGACTGACCCTGCCATTGCCGTGTCATTCCCGACCGGTCACCTGACCGACCCGCGCGAAGACCTGAATCCGTCGACGTCGATCGCCATCACGACGATGCAGGCGAACTGAGGAGCTTTCGATATGAACGCGGTCGTTAATGTCTTCTGGTCTTTCCGAAGCCCTTATTCCTATCTTGCAACGCCGGATCTTCTGCGTCTGCGTGAAGATTACGACATTGATGTACGTTTGCGGCCGGTATTGCCCATCGCCGTGCGCAGCAAGGAAACCTTGTTCACCGGCGATAAAAGCCGTGTACGATACATCGTCATCGATGCGATGCGACGGGCTGAATACCTTGGCATGAAGATGGGCTTTCCGTCTCCAGACCCTATTGTTCAGAATATGGAAACGTTCGAGGTCGCCGAAGACCAACCCTACATTTATCGTTTGACCGGTCTTGGCGTGGAGGCAGAGCGACGCGGCAAGGGCGTGGATTTCGCCTATCACGTCTCGCATCTCATCTGGACCGGCGAGCCGGGATGGAACGAAGGGGACCGGCTGGCGCAAGCAACGGCGGAAGCGGGTCTTGATCTCGCCGAAATGGACGAGGCGATCGTCGCTCATGAACCGATGCCGGAAATTGAAGCGAACCAGGCGGCGCTTGAAGCCGCGGGAGGCTGGGGCGTGCCTACCATGGTCTTCAACGGCGAGCCGTTTTTCGGCCAGGACCGGATCGACACCTTGCGCTGGCGGCTCGAAAAGGCGGGCGCGCCAAGGCGGCAATCATCAGACGACCCAATTGCTTCGGATTAAAGGCGCTTCCAAGGCGAAAAAATCGCTCTCTTTGTTCGCACGCGTATTCACCAGCCTGCTCCTGTTCGGGACGTCGGTCGCCGCTCAGGATGAGCGCCCCAACATCCTCCTAGTCCTCTTCGATGACGTCGGCTTTTCAGGGTTTGGCGCAGAAATCCAAGCACATTAAAAGTGTATGCGACCCAATTTGTTTAAAAAACAGGGATTCGGATCATCTTTTCCCTTAAGCGACTGTTTTTTCAATATTGCAAGAGAAAATATCCAACCGACGGCAAAAGATGCGTTATCCTTTGGACTGCGGTTCGACTGTCAAATCAACTAGGGTGTGAACCCAATTTAGCTGGTTGATTTATTTTAGCAAAGCGTGATTCAGG
>CAZBOC010000060.1:0-12550 GCA_964493225.1 uncultured Caulobacterales bacterium
TGGCCGACATCAATGCGCGCAACGCGCACCGATCGAACATGCTGCTCGGCTATCCCTACGGTACGGATTTTCAGTACTCTGAGATGACGGCGGTTCCGAACGCGCCGGCCGCCTATATGGCGACGGGCGGCATGGGCGCCTTCGCCGGCGCCCTCGCTGTTCCGCCCCTGCGGACGCTGATGCGGAATTTCGTCTTGCCGAAGCCGGGCGAGGGGCCGGACAAGTCCGAGCGCGAGAGCGGTTTTTATAAGGTCCTCTTCATCGCCAAGGGCGACGCCGGCGAGGCGCGCGCCATCGTGAAAGGGGATCGGGACCCGGGCTATGGATCAACCTCGAAACTGATCTCCGAGGCGGCCGCCTGCCTCGCCTTTGACATTCCGAAGTCGGATCTTCCGGGCGGGGTCTACACGCCGGCGGCGGCGATGGCGGAGGCGCTTTTGAAGCGGTTGCCGGAAAATGCGGGACTGAGCTTCGAACCTGGCTGACCGGTGACCGGGCTCGCGCAGGCCGGTATGAGGCGTGGGTCCCCGGACCAAGCTCAAGGCGCGAACCCCAGGGGGAGGACGCCGCCGCACAGCTCCCCGGCAATGGCGCGCTCGCGATCAGGCGCCGGCTCCCAAACAGGCGTCGCTTTCCAAACAGGCGTCGCTTCCCAAAAAAAAGAAAACCGCCCGCAGCAATGCGGGCGGCGCCCCCTGTTTGCCCCCAAGGTCGCGTCCGCTCTCGCGGCGACGCTTCCCCCAGTACACGGCGTTTTCAATCAACGCTTCTCAGTTTTGAAACGATTTTCGTGACCTATGGATAGCAGCGGGTCGGCCCTCGTCAAATGTAAAGCCGCGATATCCGCGTGGCCGGGGGCGGGCCATTGCGTTTTCCGCAGCCTTCGTTGCGCAAAAGCAACAAAATGGCGCATGCAGCCGAACTCGGTTATAGGAATTGTGAAGCATCGCAAAAGGGGGCCGCCATGCGCGCCGTCGTCGTCATTCTCGTCGTGGTTCTGCTCGCAGGCGGAGGCTACTGGGCGTATCAGCAATACGCCGGCAGGCAGGTCGCGGCCGGGCGAGAAGAGGAGAATGCTGATCAACGCGCCTTCTTTGAGGCGTTGTTCCAGTCCACGCCAGCGGCGGCGCCGGCGGGCGAGACCGAATTTCGATCTTTCGCCGAGGCGGCGAGCGGCATCCTCAAGGTGGTCTATGGCGACGTCAGCGAGGGCGTTGCGAAGAACGTCGTCATCACGCCTGCGGACAACGACGCGATTGGCGTACGGATTGATGAGATGCGACTCTGGGGCGTCGCCGCCGCCGCGCTCGAGACCCTGCAGTCCGGCGGTTCCGCGGACGGCGTCATGGTCGCCGAACGGCTCGATGCGCGGGGGGTCGCCTGGTTCGGCTTCGATGCGCTGACCGAAGAGTGGCTCGACGCTTACGCCGACACCGTTTCAGAGGCGGTCGAGGGCGCGCTCGAGGGCGGGGCTGGCGAAAACGCCGCCTCGGCCTTCTCCAAGGCGATGGAGCAGAACATCAATCGGTATGAACTGACGATGGAGCGCGCAATCATCGACGGGCTGACGCTCTTTCCCGTAGCGGCGCCCTATGCGCCTTTCGCCCCGAATGTCGACGCGAACGACGGAGGCGACGCCGAAACCGGACTTCTGACCGTGTTCGCCGGCGTCGCGCGCTGGAGCCGGACGTTCGCGCTCGATGCGGCCGCCTTCAGCGGCATGTCCGCCGATTTCGCCTATACGCAAATGGGCGGCGATAATGAAATGACGATCAAGGCGCCGATGACCGGTTATCGCGGCTACCGTCGCGGCGACGTCGATCTGACGCTTGTCCGGGGGCTCGAATTTGAGGCCGCATTCGAAGTTCCGGTTGCAGATGAAGGGGGCTGGGAAGATCTCGCCGATGAGCCCGAAGCTGAAGTCGAGCGCATCGCCATGGCGATGACGGGCGGCGTCGATCTCTACACCATCGAAGACATGAAACTCGCGGCGGTCTCGGCGTTTCTCGAACGCGGCGAGATCCCGCCGATGTCCGAGACCGAAATCATGAGCCTCGGCGTCTGGCGCGCGCTCGGGGAGGGCTACACGCTTGGCGGCGAGCCATTTTACTCGGTGAACGAAACGGTGGTCGACCTCTCCGACTTCCACTGGTTGCTGCCGGAAAAGATCAGCTTCCGGAGCGACGACGTCGTCTACAATATCGCTGGGTACCTTGCCTATGTCGGGCGGATGGTCGCCGCCTCGGGCGAGGAAGGAACGCAGGACGCGGCGGAGGCCGTCGCCAGCGCCGTCGGCGTTCTTGAGGACAATGGCGCCGACATTTTGACTTTCGACGTCTCCGGCGACGGCGCCTGGACGCCGGGGAACGGCGCGACCCGATCCGATTTCGTGATCGACCTTGAGGACTGGATGCGCATTGAGACGCGCATGTCCGGCGGCTTGCCGGCCTATGACCGCCTGCAAGGGGCGGCCCCCGCTGCGGGCGCGCCCTTGGACGGCGAGGCGTTGAGCGCGCTGTTTCTCAGCGACGCATCGCTTGGCGGTTTCTCAACGAAGATTACGGATCAGGGAGGCCTCGCCCGCGGGTTCGAGCTCGCCGTCGCCCTTGCGGACCTCGCCGAACCGGGCGACCCTGGCGTCGCCATGCTCCAGGGCGCGCGCCCGGCGGATTTGCGCGTTTCCTCCGCCGCCATGATCCGGCTTGCGGCGGGACAGGCGGCCGAAGCGTTTCCGCCCGGCCAGGCCTACCTCGTCGCGCTCGCCGATTTCGTCCAGAAAGGAGGCGTGCTGACGATCGCCGCCGATCCCGCCGCGCCCCTGAACATCGCCGACATTCAGGCTGCAGCGGCGGCGGGCGATCCCGCGGACCTCGACGATCTTCTCGGCGTGAGCGTGACGCGCGAGGCGAAGTGAGTGCGCCGCGAAACATGTCATTTGGGAGAACATCCATGGGTGAGGTTCGAATTTCGCTGGCTGCGGCCTTCCTCGCAACCTTGTTTCTCGCGCTCGGGGCCTGCGCCGCTGATGTCGGCGCGGCGGACGCCGCCGCGGACAAGGACCATCACGGTTCGGACGATCCGAGGCCCTTCGACCCTGACGCCGACGCCATGGCTGACGTCGACGCTGCGCTCCTCGCCGCGCAAGGGCGCGACAGGCGCGTGCTCCTCGTCCTCGGCGGCAACTGGTGCCATGACAGCCGCGGCCTCGCACGCAAATTCGAGGACCCCGCGCTCGCCGATCTGATCGCCGCCTCCTATGAACTCGTCTATGTCGATGTCGGCCGGCGCGACCGCAATCTCGACGTCGCCCGGCGCTTCGGCGTTGACGAACTCTTCGGCACGCCGACGGTTCTCATTCTTTCTCCCGACGGCGCGCTTCTCAACCGCGACACCGTTCATGACTGGCGCACGGCGCACTCGAAGTCCATGGAAGAGACTTACGCGTATTTCGAAGCGTTTGCGCTGGACGCGACGGAAACGCCCCTTTGACATTCAGCGTCGGGCGCGCGATGGCGTTCCGTGCGCCGAGGAAGAAGCCTATGAAAGCCGCCGTTATTCAGGCCGGTAGCCATCTGTTCGACACGCCGCGAACCATGAAAAGATTTGCCGACATGGCGCGCGCCGCGGCGGCGGACGGCGCGCGGCTCGCGGTTTTTCCTGAAGCCTTTATCGGCGGGTATCCTAAGGGGGTTCATTTCGGCGCGCCCGTCGGCTCGCGCTCGCCGGAAGGACGCGAGATGTACCGGCGCTACGCCGCCTCCGCGATCAACGTCCCCGGTCCGGAAACAAAGGCGATGGCGCGCCTTGCAAAGGACCTGCAGCTCGACATGGTCGTCGGCGTCATAGAACGTCCGCAGACAGAGGAAGGAAGCGGCGCGCTGTTTTGCACTGCGCTGTGTTTCTCCGCAGACGGTGCGCTTCTCGGCAAGCGGCGCAAGCTGATGCCGACGGCGGCCGAACGGCTCATCTGGGGGTTCGGCGACGGCGCGACGCTCGACGTCTTTGCGGCGACGAACGGGCGGGTCGGCGCGGTGATCTGCTGGGAGAACTACATGCCCATGCTGCGCATGAGCCAGTACGCGCAAGGCGTTCAGTTCTATTGCGCCCCGACGGTCGACGACCGGGAAAGCTGGGCCTCGACCATGCGCACGGTCGCGCTTGAGGGGCGCTGTTTCGTTCTTTCCGCCTGCCAATTCATGACGCGCGCCGACGCGCCGGCGGACTTTCGCCCGGTGGAGGGCGACGCGCCGGGGACGGTGCTGATCAATGGCGGCAGCCTCATCGTCTCGCCCCTCGGCGAGATCCTGGCGGGACCGGTCTTCGGCGGGGAAGCGATCCTGACGGCTGATCTCGACCTTGGCGACATCGCCCGGGGCAAAATGGATTTCGACGTCGCCGGTCACTATGCGCGTCCCGACATTTTCACGCTGCATGTCAATCGCGAGCCTCAAAAGGCTGTACGCTGACGACCGATGGGCCCGCGCGTTTCCGTCATCATCGTGAACTATAATTCGGGCCCGCGTCTTGCGAAGTGCCTCGATCATCTGGCCGCGCAGATTTTCACCGATTTCGAGACGATCGTCATAGACAATGGGTCGAGCGACGGGTCCGCGGACATCGTCGGCGGCCACCGTCTGGCGCCGAGGCTGATACTGGCGCGCGAAAATCTCGGCTTTGCGGCGGCGAACAATCGCGCGGCCGGCGAGGCCGTCGGGCGGTGGCTTGCGTTCCTCAACCCCGACGCCTACGCGCGCGCGGACTGGCTGCAGGCGCTCTTGGCGGCGACGGTGAAATATCCCCATGCGGATGCGTTTGGATCGACCCAGCTCGATGACGCCGAGCCTGCGCTTCTCGATGGCGCCGGCGATGTCTGCCATGCATTCGGGCTCGCTTATCGCGGCGGGCTAGGACGGGAGGCCGCGTCGCGACCCGGCGACGGGGCGTGTTTTTCTCCGTGTGCGGCGGCGGCGCTTTACCGGCGCGAGACGTTTCTCGCGCTTGGCGGCTTCGACGAGCGCTTCTTCTGCTATGGCGAGGACGTCGATCTCGGCTTTCGGCTGCGCCTTGCGGACGGCGAGGCGATGCAGATTTCCGGCGCGGTCGTGCGCCATGAGGGCTCGGGCGTGACGGGGCGTTACAGCGATTTCTCCGTATACCACGGCAACCGCAATCGTATCTGGCTCTTCTACAAGAATTTGCCGGCCGCGCTTTACTGGCCGCTCGCGCCTTTCCACCTGGCGGTCAATCTCGCGATGCTGGCGCGCGCCGCGGCCGTCGGGCGCGCGCGCCCGTTCTGGCGGGCGCTCGTCGACGGTTACGCCGGTTTACCCCGGTTCACCGAGGCGCGGCGGCGCGCGCAATCCAGCCGGAAAATCTCGACGCTGGCGCTGGCGAGACGCCTGACCTGGTCGCCGTTCAAACTCGCGCGGCGCGCGCCGGATCTAAAGCACCCCGTCCGCGAGGCGCAATAAATACTCGCCGTACTGATTTTTTCTGAGAGGTTCGGCGAGCCTTCGCAGCCGGTCCGCGTCGATGAAGCCGCTGCGGAACGCAATCTCTTCCGGGCAGGCGATTTTCATCCCCTGGCGGGTTTCGATGGTCTGGACGAAATGCGCCGCTTCAAGGAGCGATTCATGCGTGCCCGTGTCGAGCCAGGCGTAGCCCCGCCCGAGGATCTGTGCGCGCAGCTTGCCGTCTTCCATATACATCTCGTTGAGCGTCGTAATTTCCAACTCTCCGCGTGCGGAGGGACGGACCTGCTTGGCTCGTTCGACCACGGTCTCGTCGTAGAAATAAAGGCCCGTGGCGGCGTAATTCGACTGCGGAACCTTCGGTTTTTCCTCAATGCTTGAAACGGCTCCGGTGTCGTCGAAGGCGACGACGCCGTAGCGCTGCGGGTCGGTCACCTGATAGGCGAAGATTTCGGCGCCTTCGCGAAGCCGCGCCGCGTCAAGGAGCTTTTCCGTCAGCCCGTGCCCGAAAAAGATATTGTCGCCGAGGACAAGCGCGCATTTCTCGCCAGCGATGAAATCCTCGCCGATGATGAAGGCCTGGGCGAGGCCGTCGGGCGAGGGCTGAACGGCGTAAGAGAACCGCACGCCCCAGTCCGCGCCGTCGCCGAGCAGGCGCTGGAACGAGGCCTGATCCTCCGGGGTTGTAATAATCAGTATATCCCTGATGCCCGCGAGCAGCAGAACGCTGATCGGGTAATAGATCATGGGCTTGTCGTAAACGGGCGTCAGCTGCTTGGAGACGCCGCGGGTGACGGGATAGAGCCGGGTGCCGGAGCCGCCAGCGAGAACAATGCCTTTCATTTCAGGGCTCCTTAACTAGCCGACCCGGTCAATCCGGAGATCAGCGCGGGAAGGCCGGCGCGCCAGTCAGGCTGTGTTACGCCGAAATCGCGAAAAATCCTTGAACAATCAAGGACGGTCCGAAGCGGGCGCGCCGCCGGTGTCGGGTAATCGCTGGACGGGATCGCGCGGACCTTCGTCTCCGCGCCGGCGGCCGCGAAGATGGCTTCGGCGAAACCGGCCCAGCTGGTCGCCGGCGCGCCCTGGAAGTGATAGACGCCGCTTGGCTCCGCGCCGGCGTTCCTGGCTTCGAGGATCCGCAGGCTCGCGTCCGCGACGGCGCGCGCCGGCGTCGGCGCGCTGATCTGGTCGCCGACAATTGATAGCTCGCCTCGTTCTTCAGAAAGGCGCAGCATGGTCTTCAAAAAATTCCTGCCGTGGGCGGAATAAACCCATGATGTGCGGAGTACGACCGCGCGGCGGTGGGCCCTGAGGGCGAGGCGCTCGCCTTCGAGCTTCGTTTCGCCATAGACGTTGAGCGGCCCGGTCTGCGCGCCCTCGTCTAGCGGCCCGGCGCGCGATCCGTCGAAAACATAGTCCGTCGAAATATGAAGGAACTGCGCGCCGCATCCCTGCGCGGCCGAGGCCATCTCGCCGACGGCCTCGGCGTTGATCCGGCGCGCGGCGGCAGGCTCGCCCTCGGCGGCGTCGACCGCCGTATAGGCGGCCGCGTTCAGGACGGCGTCCGGCGCCGTCGCGGCGATCAGAGCGCCGGCCGCGCCCGGAACGGCGAGATCGGCGTCTTCGCGGCGGGCCGGCGCAATGTCGTGGCTGGTTTCCAGACGGAGCGTTTCGCGCCCGACCTGGCCATTGGCGCCGAAGAGAAGGATGCGCATACGCAAAGCCTTACGTCGTCGCCCCC
Organism: uncultured Caulobacterales bacterium; assembly: GCA_964493225.1. Classification (GTDB taxonomy): domain Bacteria; phylum Pseudomonadota; class Alphaproteobacteria; order Caulobacterales; family Parvularculaceae; genus JAJFFW01. The sequence continues at coordinate 7,216 of CAZBOC010000060.1, forward strand.
GCAAGCCCCTGGCGCGCGCTCGCGTCGAAGCCTCGCGCGCGGATGGCCTCCCACCAGTCGCGGTTTTCAAGATACCAGGCGACCGTTCGCTTGAGGCCCTCGTCGAGCCCGAGGGAGGGGCGCCAGCCAAGCTCGCGTTCAATCTTGTCGCAATTGATGGCGTAGCGCGCGTCATGGCCGGGCCGATCCGTCACGAACGTGATCAGATCTGCATGCGGCCTATGAGGCGAGGCCGGAAGCGCCTCGTCGAGGAGCGCGCAGATCATCCGCACAAGATCGAGATTGGTTCGCTCGGCGCGCCCGCCGATATTGTAGGTCTCGCCGGGCGCGCCTCTTTCCGCGACGAGCAAAAGCGCGTCGGCGTGATCTTCGACAAAAAGCCAGTCGCGCACGTTCTCGCCCTTGCCGTAAATGGGGATGGCCCGCCCCTCGAGCGCGGAGATGATCACGACGGGAATGAGTTTTTCGGGGAACTGACAGGGGCCGTAATTGTTGGAGCAGTTCGTGACCATGACCGGCACGCTGAAGGTCTCGCACCAGGCCCGCGCCAGCATGTCGGAGGCGGCCTTCGAGGCTGAATAGGGGGAGTTCGGCTGGTAGGAAGAGGTTTCCGTGAACGCCCCCGTCGGGCCGAGCGAGCCGTAGACTTCGTCGGTCGAGACATGGTGGAAGCGGAAATTTTCGGGCGCCGCGCCGGAGGCGAGATAGGCCCGCGCCGCCTCGAGCAGGGCGAAAGTGCCGAGGATGTTCGTATCGATGAAATCCCTCGGCCCGTCGATCGACCGGTCGACATGGCTTTCGGCGGCGAGATGGATGACGACGTCGGGCCGGAATTTTTCCATCAGAGCGCGCATGGCGGCGCCGTCGCAGATGTCGCGCTGGTCGAAGCGGTAGCGCGGATGGCCGGCGACGCTGGCGACGTTTTCCGGGTTGGCCGCATAGGTGAGTTTGTCAACGTTCAGCACGTCATGCCCTTCGGCGATGGCGCGCCGGACGACGGCTGATCCGATAAACCCGGCGCCGCCCGTCACCAGCAGCTTCATGACCGTCTCCTGTTACAAACTATCACTGGAATAGGGCGACGCGCGCGCAAGGGCAAGAACGCCGCGGGCGTGCGCGGCGCGGGATTGATCGGCTTCGCGCACAATCCCGGACATATGGACACTGCCCCTCGCGCCCGGCCCGAAGCGATCCTTCCCTGATGGCTCCGAGGCGAATGCAGCGCGAAGGGACCGTTGCGGCTTTCGCCGGCGCCGTCGAGCGGCGGCTTCCGGGCGAGCCGCCGAAGACGTCGCGTTGCGAACCCTCCTCAATCTATCCAAGGCGACCGCTGACCCCGGATCGCCTCGCTCGATAGTCGAGGGCGACGCCACTTGAGAAAGCCTCAAGTCGCCCCAGCCACCAAATGAACGGGTTGGACTTGTGCCGCGTCGAAGCGGGAGACGCAGTGATCCCACGCGGATGCCCGGCTCCGGGCGAAATTACCGGTCAAAGATCTGGTCGTGCATGGAGCTTCCTGCGTCCATGCCCTCGCCGTTCATGACCCTTGGTCCTATCGGGGATTTCAGCATCTCGAACACGGCGTCGAATTCCTCTTTGGAATTTACATGCGGGAACGGTTCGTCCGGTTCAGCGACCCCCAGAAAACGGCACAACGGTTTCCAGCCCTGGCGCGCCTCGAAGACCAAGAGCCTGTCGCTGTCGAACGCATCCTGGACAGCGGCGTTATGTTTTTTAAAGGCGGCGGTTAAAGCGTCGCGATCATTCATGTCCCCGCCGAGATGGACGTCTATGGTCGCCTTGATCATCCGGCCCCATTTGGTTCCAGCCTGCAGCTTCTGGAGGGACGGGCTGAAGATGGTTTCCTGCGTTGACGCAAACCAACGATCTGCATCGCGCAGGGACAGTAGAACCTTGGCGTCCGGATAGGCGTCCGCCAATTCGCTCCAATAGTTTGATGCAGGGAAATCGACGGTGGCCGCGCACCCGTGAAAGATCGCATCCCAATCCGGTCGACCCGCGGCGGCGTTGAGCCACAGGTCGACATGCCCCGGTCTCCCGAGAACTTCGCTCATATGGTAGCAAGGCGCGTCCAGCAGGGTTTCAAGAGCATATTTGAGCGAAGCCGATGCCGTTCGACCGAAGCCGGCGCCGATAACCTTCAATGTCATTTGACAATCCTTCCGACGGCGAGACCAGGCGTCGCGTCTTCATCCGACAAGGAGCCCTGTTTTCGAAACGCTCCGCCATCCGGCCTTTGAAAATCACAACGGAGCGGAGAAAGCGCGATGACGCCTGATCACGCAAACCATATATGACCATGGTCCGGAACGAGAGGCCATGGGCGTTAAAGGCTTTTTCAATTCCCGGAAGGGACAAGTCCCGGTCAAGCCCGCTGTAAAGCGGGATTGGCGAAGAAAAACCGGCGCGCCGAGCAGGCATCGAACGCGCATGGCGCTGAAGACCCGCGCCTGGCGGCGGCCGAAGAAATCAGCGGGCGCATCGCCGCGGCGATGCGGGCTGGGGCCGCACCGGGCCGCAACTTCCAGACCTTGGAGGCTGATGGGACCGCTTTGGCTTTGCCGACCGGCGCCGCGCCATCACCCGCGCCGGCGTTCGAACCTGACATTCGATCGCCGGGCCGTCGGCGCTGCGGCGGGAACGGGTTGTGTTTACAACGTCCCGTCGCTCATGCCAGCCTCCCGCGTCAAGGGCCGCCAAATCGTCGCCAGCGATGTTACAGCGTGGAGGCGTCGGGCGCCTTTTGGCCTGGCGCGCCTACGCCTTCGACAGCCGGTCTTGAAGGCTGTAGAACTATGCCCATCGGGCGCAGCGATGAGCGGGCTGGGCAGGGCACGAGACGGCCGACATGGAAAAGAGACCTTTTCCCGCCTACACGGGCGACGACCCTTACGTTTTCGTGAGCTATTCGCATGCCGATGCGGCGGCGGTGTTCAGACTTCTCGTCGCCTTGCGCGATCAGGGTGTCAACATCTGGTATGACGAAGGGATCGACCCGGGGAGCAAGTGGCGCGCCGAACTGTCGAATGCGATCGCCAACGCCGAGCGCATGCTTTTCGACGTGTATGACGATGGATAGGTCGTCACCTAGATCACGCACATATGTCGGACCCTTAAATATCAACAGTACAAAGAAGAGACTACCGAGTGTAGTGTTTTTGTACAGCCTTGGCCTATTACAGTCGGCTGGAAGCCGGATGTCGGTTGTCGGCGTCCGACTGGTTTCCGGTCGCCCAGCGCTGGATGGTTACTGGGTCAGTCTGGGCGCAAAAGGGATGGCGAGATGAGAACTTCACGTTTAGCGCTTTGTGCTTTGACGCTCGCCTCTTGCGCGTCGCCGATCCAGTCGACGCCAACTGCGAAGGCGCTCGCGGGTGGCGCGGCGGCCTATTTCAAAACCGCCTGCGACCGCGATGGGAGGGCGCTCTGGGGCGTTTCCCTGTGCGGCCCGCTGATCATCGCCGATCCCGGGACACGGACTGTCTGGGCGAGCCAGCCTGATAGCGACGGGGTCCTTTTTGAACAGGACGGGGTCTGGACGGGTCAGCTCCCCGTCGGCGTGCCGATCGCCAACACGGCGGTGACCTGGGCGGGCGCCGAGTGGGTCATGCTGATCACGCCGCTTCCGGACGACAGGATGGATCGACAGGTTCTGGTCATGCACGAGGCGTGGCACCGAATTCAGGACGAAATCGGCTTTCCTGCGCTGCCAGCTGACGCCAGGCACCTGGAAACCGCAGGAGCACGCACGCTCCTCAGACTGGAGATGCGCGCCTTGGTCAAGGCTCTGGAAAGCGCGGGTGCGGACCGTGACCGGGCGGTGTCGGATGCGCTCGCATTCCGGGCGGAGCGCATCGCGATCTCGCAGGAGGCCCGGTTGGCGGAGGATGCGCTCGACCGCAATGAGGGACTGGCCTCCTATACGGGCGTGGTGCTTGGCGCCGGCAATGACCCGGTGGGTTATGCCGTGAAGACGCTGCAGGCTTATGATCAGCACGAAGCTTTCGCGCGCACCTACGCTTACGCGACCGGTCCAGCCTACGGGTTGCTACTCGACGAGTACGCACAGACCTGGCGCACCGCGCTCGGTGAGTCGTCGCCGGCTGCGCACCTGTTCGATCACATCCCTCAATCTGCGGGGCGACAATCGCTCGAGGCGCGGTCGGCGCGCTACGGTGTCGACGAAATCCGCGAGGCCGAGCAGGCGCGCAGCGAACGGCGCGCCATCGAACTGCAGGCCCTGCGTGATGAATACACATCCGCGCCGCGGCTGGTCCTGCCGCTCAGGGAGATGCAGTTCGAATTCGATCCCAACGCCATCGTCCCGCTTGACGGACTGGGCTCGGTCTATGGCGGATTGACTTTGCGTGATCGCTGGGGCGAGCTGGTGGCGCCGGGAGGCGCTCTCATCTCGGAGGATTTCACGCGCATTATTGCCGTTCGCCCAGACCCGTCGGGACTGACGGGAGACGGTTGGTCACTCGATCTCGCAACGGGTTTCACGGTCGAGCTGTCTCCCGCCTCCGGTGATTTCGAACTTGTCGAATAGGCCATGCGGGATCACTTGCGTGGGTCGTCTGCCGTCGACGCGCCGTTGCTGAGGTCAGGTTGCTGTCCTTTCTTGGACGAAGATCAGACGTTCCCGTGCGATCGTCCAGTTTCATTCGATCCGGTCAGTCGTCGCCAACGATCAATCCGTGTCCAAAAAATTAGGACGCTTGGACGCTGCATAAGGCGCATTTGCGGAAACATGGCGCGCTGGTTCGAACAAAGTTCGAACCTAAGTTTATTCGAGGTGAAGCCATTCGCAGCGCGAATGGCGCACCGGAGGAAATGAAACTGGGAACGCCTATATCATTGCTTTTGCTATAGATTTCTAGGGGCGCCCGTTTCCTCAGACTTAGTCTCCGTCCGCAATAAGCTCGAAAGTGCCCGTTCGAACAAACCTCCAAGCCGGCAAGAATTGGCCCAATTCAGCCGTTGAATTGAGGGCGCCCGACCGGACGTATTTGGCCCAGAAAGGACGCTCAGGTACAGTGTCAAAGTAAATTCAATGCGGTGTTCGGGTGCGGAACTTGAATTGCGTGCACTAACTTTCATGCCGTGGCATGGCGTACGCCGCCGAGGATCGGTGCGCCACGTATCAGCCTTGGTTCATTTTACACTACCGTCATGGCTGGGCGCTCGCGCCAGCCTGCGCTGTTAGTCAAGGTCAATAACCGCTCGATACGCGGGCCCATCAATCTGTTTGAAAACAAGCAGGTACGGGGTCGGCCCCGGCAATGGAGTGTCGTCGTCGAGTAGGGCCCAAGCT
>CAZBOC010000061.1:0-12531 GCA_964493225.1 uncultured Caulobacterales bacterium
AGCGTGACTGAGCGGCGATATGAACGCGGCGTCGCCTCCACCCTTGACCTGCGCCTGTCTCGATCCGCGCTCGGCACCAGCCAGGCGAACCTCGCATTACGCCAGCGCCTTGAAAAAGAAGCCGCGCGACGGCTTGAAGTGCTGCTCGGACGTTATCCGCGGGCGGAAATCGCCGCCGCAGAAGCCCTCCCGGCGCTGCCCGTCCTCGAAGGCGCCGGCGCACCCGGCGACCTTCTCGCCCGTCGCCCCGATCTGATCGCGGCCGAACTGCGCATGGAATCGGCTGGCTTGCGGGCGCGCGCGGCGCGCAAACAAATGCTGCCCAGCCTGACGCTGTCGGCTGGCATCAACACGAGCGGTCCCGAACTCGCTGACGTCATCGATCCGGAGCGTCTCGCCGGCAATATCGCCGCGGGTCTTTTCCAGCCCCTTTTCCAGGGCGGGCGCCTGCGCGCCAATGCGAAAGGCCAGCGCGCCCTCGCCGAGGCCGCCCTCCTCAATTACGCCCAGACCGCCCTGCAGGCCTATGAGGAGGCCGAAAACGCCCTCGCCGCCGAGACGTTCCTCGCTGCGCGCGAGGACGCTCTAAAGCTCGCCTTCGAGGAAGCGGCCGCGGCCGAGGAGCTCACCGAACGGCGGTATACGAGCGGCGCGGCGACGATTTTTAACCTGCTCGACGCGCAGACCCGTCGCATTTCGGCGGAAATTTCCTACATCACAGCTCAACGCGAGCGGGTCGCGAACCGCGTCACGCTCTATCTGGCGATCGGCGGCGATTTCCTTACCGGAAACGATCTTGTCCTCGCCCAAAACGACGTGGCGCCGGCTGCGCCATCATCCCCAGCGACGGAAGAGGGAAACGATGCTCCGTAAACTCGCCACCATCGGCGGCACGATCATTGGCGTCGGCGTCGTGATATTCGTCTTCGGCTTGGCCATCACGCTCATGGGAGCCGCCCGTCCGCAACAGGAACGCCAGGCGCCGGTCGATGTACCGCCCTCAGTCTTCTTCACGGTTGCTGAATCTGTGGCCGTCACACTCGACGTCGCCGCCCAGGGCGAGGTGCGTCCGCGTACCGATATCATTCTGACGACGCAGGTCGCCGGCAAGATCGTCGCCACGGCGCCGGCCTTCGTAAACGGCGGCGCGTTCAAGAAAGGCGAACTCCTCGTCAAGATCGAAGACGCCGATTATCGGGCGGCCGCGGCGAGCGCGAAGGCCCGTGTCGCCCAGGCCCACGAAGCCTTGAAACGCGAAGAGGCCGAGACCGCCCTCGCCCGACAAGACTACGAAGAGCTTGGGCTTGAAGGCGAGGCGACGGATCTCACCTTGCGCATCCCGCAGCTCGCCCAGGCGCGCGCGAATTACGAAGCGGCGCGCGCCGACCATGATGCGGCGAAGCTCAACCTCGCGCGAACCGAGATCCGCGCGGATTTCGACGGACGCGTCCGCGAACGCAGCGCCGGCGTCGGACAGTACGCCGCCCCCGGATCCCAGCTCGGGCGGATCTTTTCGACCGATGTCGCCGAAGTCCGGCTCGCGCTGACCGATTCCGATCTCGCAAAACTCGGCCTGCCGATCGCCTTTACGGAAACCGGAAATCGCGTCGGCCCCAAAGTCGTCCTCAACGCCGCCATCGCCGGCCAACTGCGGACCTGGACGGGGCGCATCGCCCGCACAGACGGCGCAATCGACCCCACGACGCGGCAGCTCTCTGCGATCGCGGTCGTGGAAGATCCCTACGGCGAAGGCGCGGCGGAGGACGGCACGCCCCTGGCGATCGGTCTCTTCGTCGACGCCGTGATCGAGGGCCAACCCTATGACGAGGCCTACGTTCTTCCGCGTACGGCGCTCTATGGCAGGGATAGGGTCTACGTCATCAGGGACGACGACACGCTCGAGGAACGGAGAGTCACGATCATTTCGACAAGCCGCGACACGGTGACGGCGAGCGCGGGCGTCCGGCCCGGCGAACGCATCGCCGCTTCGCCGCTGCGCGGCGCCGGGGAAGGCGACAAAGTCGTCCCGCTCGATCCCGCATCGCCCTTGCCCGGCGAGATCAGCGAGGAGCGCGAAGCGGAAGCGATCGCCAGAGCCGGCGGTTCGGGGGGCGCGCAATGAACGGGCTGATCGCCTGGTGGGCGCGCAACTCGATCGCCGCCAACCTGTTGATGGTGGCGATTTTCATCGCCGGCGCCTATGCCGTCTCGCTTCTGGAGCGCGAGGTCTTCCCCTCGGCATCCTTTAACGGCGCGTCCGTCTCCATCGCCTGGCCGGGCGCCTCACCGATCGAAATCGAAGAACAATTGATATTGCGCGTCGAAGAAGCCGTCGCCGATATCGACGGCGTCAGGCGCGTCAACTCGACGGCCCGCGAAGGCGTGGGCACGGTCAACGTCCAGGGCGAGGACTGGGTCGACGCCACGTTCTTTCTCAATGAGATCAAGAACCGGGTCGACGGGATTTCCACTTTCCCCCAGGATGCGTTTCCGCCTGTCGTCTCACAGTGGCGCAACAACATCCCCGCGCAATTCATAGCGCTTTATGGCGATCTGGAGCCGCGCGAACTCTTCCGCCTGGCGCGCGACTTGCGCGATGAAGTCGCTCAGCTCACTGACGGCTCGCCGCTCGTCGATCTCTGGGGCGTCGTCAACGAAGAGGTGTCGATTGAAGTCTCCGAGGCGGCGCTTCGCCGCTATGGGCTGACATTCGATGATGTCGCAAACGCCATCCGCGGCTCATCGCTCAATATCGCCGGCGGCCAGGTGCGCACGGATACGGGCAACATCCAGGTGGCCGCACGCAATCTAGCCGACACGGAGGAGGAATTCTCGCAGATCGTTGTGCGTCAGCAGGCGGACGGATCGGTTATCAGGGTCGGCGATGTCGCCCGCGTCGTCGATGGATTCGAGGACGTCCGCGCCCGCCGCGAGGTCGACGGCAAGCCGACCGTCAATCTCGCCATTCAGACCCCGGATAATCTGAACATCGTGCGTCTCTCCGAAGTCGTGAACGACTGGGTTGCGGAGAAAAATGAGGAACTGGAAGGCGACGCGGAGCTTTTCGTCTGGTTTGATTTCGCCGACGCCTTCTTCGGCCGACTGGAGCTTGTCTCCTCGAACGCGTTCATCGGCTTGATCCTCGTCCTGATCGTCCTGCTTCTCTTTTTGAGACCCGCTGTCGCCTTCTGGGTTTCGGTCGGGATCGCGATTTCCTTCGCCGGCGCGTTCATCTTCATGCCCGCGGCCGAGGTTTCGCTGAACATGCTCTCGCTGTTTGCGTTTCTCCTCGTGATCGGCGTCGTCGTGGACGACGCGATCATTGTCGGCGAGAACATCCACAACACTGTGGAAGAGGGCGGCCGGGGCGTCGATGCGGCGATTCTCGGCGCGCAGCTTGTCGCCAAGCCTGTTTTCTTCGCCGTCCTGACGACGATGATCGCGTTTCTCCCATGGATTTTCATCTCCGGCGGCAGTGCGCAGTTCACGCGGCACATCACCTACACGGTGATCTTCGCCCTGACATTTTCGCTCGTTGAATCGTTCTTCATCCTGCCGGCGCACCTGTCCCACATGCAGCCCCAGAACAAGGACGGCGTCTACTACCGGCTTCAGCGCGTTTTCGCCGAAGGGTTGATGTCCTTCGCGGACCGGTTCTATCGCCCGCTTATCAAGCTCGCGATCGGCCTTCGGTATGTGACAGTGCCGATTTTCTTCGGCTTTTTCGCCATCGCCATCGCCCTGCTCGCCCAGGGGTGGATCGCCTTCAAGTTCGACGCCGAAGTTCAGGGGACATTCGTCTCCCTCGACGTGCGAATGCCCGAAGGATCTCCATGGTCGCGCTCGCTCGAAATATTTGAAGAGGTCCAGAACGCCGGGGACCGGTTGAAGGCGAAGCTGGATCGTCCGGACCTTGAATATGTTCAATCGATCTATGTCGGCGCGGAAGAAGGTTCGATTGTCTCGTATCTGACGATCGTCGAGGCCGATCTTCGCCGAGAATCCACCAAGGAAGTCGCGGAACTGTTCCGTGATGAACTGGGTCCCATCGAAGACGCGGAAGAAATCAATATCGGTTACACGCTCAACGAAGGCGGCCCCGATCTCCAGTTCAGCGTCGAATCCGACGATCTTGAAGCGCTCCGGCTTGCCGTCATCGACGTGCAGAATTTCCTGCGCACGCTGCCCGGCGTCTACGACGTGCGCAACAATCTTCAATCGGCGACGCCGGAACTGCAGATCGAACTCAAGCCGGGTGCGGAGCGCTTCGGCCTGACGCTCGGCGACGTCTCGCGTCAAGTTCGGCAGGCGTTTTTCGGCGAGGAAGTTCAGCGCCTGCCCCGGGGCGGCCAGGACGTCCGCGTCATGGTGCGCTACCCGGCATCGGACCGGGAGTCGCTGACAACAGTCGAGAACATGCGCATACGGACCGTCGACGGCCGCGAAGTACCGCTGAGCGCCATCGCCGACGTCAAATTTGCGCCGAGTTTCAAACGCATTGATCGACGTGACCGACAGCGATCGGCCAGCATCAACGCGCAACTGCGCGAAGGCGCCGATCGGGCCGGCGTCATGCAGATTTACCGGACGGAATTCGCCAATGATTTTGCGCAAAGACATCCGGACGCGTCGCTGGCGCAACGCGGCGGCGCGGAAGAGGAACAGGAGTTCCTCGTCCAGTTCGCGACCCTTTACATCATCGCCCTCGTCGCGATGTACATGCTCCTCGCCATCGCCTTCAGCTCCTACTGGCAGCCGGTTCTCGTCCTGTCCGCGATCCCCTTCGGCTTCATGGGCGCGACCTTCGGGCACCTGTTCTTCGGCGTCGACTTCACGATTTTCTCCTATTTCGGCGTCGGCGCCGCGGCGGGCGTCGTCATCAACGACAACCTCGTCCTGATCGACCGGGTGAACCGGCTGCGCGCCGACGGGGAAGGCGCTTACGCCGCCCTCGTCAAGGCGGGCGTCGGCCGTTTCCGACCGATTCTCCTGACATCGGTGACGACGTTTATCGGTCTTCTGCCGATCATGTTCGAGCGTTCGACCGACGCCCAGTTCCTGATGCCGACGGTCGTCGCCCTCGCCTTCGGCGTTTTCTTCGCCATGTTCGTGACGCTGCTTTTCGTGCCGGCGATGTATGCGGTGGGCGCCGATATCGCCCGCTTCTACCGTTGGGCTTGGACAGGCGAACGCCAGCCCGGCATCGGCAAAGGGGTCTCAGCGAGGTCGGAATACGCCGGCGAGGCCGCCGCCGGACCGGACGGCGCCAGAAACGCCCCGCCGCCTTTCCTGAAACCGGCCGAATAATCGGCGCCGTTAACCTGGCGTTAAGATTTGCAGGGCAATCTCGTGACATCTTCTCCCGAGAAGATACCCCACCATACCCCACGACAGTGAGTACCGGCCCCGCCTCCCCCCAAGGCGGGGCCAATTTCTTTTCGGCCGCGAAAAAGGCGCGGTCGAATTCGATCGCATGGCGTTCCATAAAATTGCCTATGGATTCACCCGATCGGCTTTGCTATACGAGCGCCTTGCGAAGGTTATTCCCCGATAGCTCAGTTGGTAGAGCAGCTGACTATTAATCAGCGGGTCACTGGTTCGAGTCCAGTTCGGGGAGCCATAATCCACGTTTTGCAACGTCGCCGAACCGAGCCGCCGAACCTTTGGGCGCGTCTGGCCCTCGTCGCCGGTCGCCTCAACCAACGACCCTGACATTCGCGGCGGCCTTGCGATCTTTCAAATCGCGAGAGGCTCAGCGAGGGCCTGACGCCGGTCGCCGGCGAACGCGCCCCCTTCGCGGACATCGCGAGGGAGCATCATCGTGCGGGCTTCAGCCTATTGCAGGGTCTTTTTCAGCGTGAAGGCCCCGCGCATATCGCCCACGGCGAAGCCTGTCGCCGCATCGTCCGGATAGCGCGCATCGATCGCGGCTCTGACCTCGTCTTGGAGGCGGGCGCCATGGCAGGCGAGGCAGGGAGCCTCGGTCATGATCGGCTTCATGTAGCGAAAGACGCGCCCTTCCGGTCCGTTCACGATTTGCGCGTGCTCCAGGCCGGCCGGATCAGCGCCGGCGTTGATATCGGCCAGGAACCGCTCCAGGGCCGCCCGTTCGAAGGCGTCGGGCGCATTGTCGGGATTGCGCACCCTTAGGGCGGTGCGCGCGACGGCGAAGCCCGTTTGCGCGGAGACGGCGGCCGCCATTTGCGGCGCCTCGAGATTGCACACCTCGATCGCCGACGCCGGCCCTCCGGTCCCCATCGCTTCGACAAGCCGCCCCTTGAGACGCGCGCCGAGCGTTTCAGCGGCGTCGCGGGCTGGCTGAAGGTTCTCCGCAACCGTCGGCTCCTGTGCGGAATTATCCGGCGCGCAGGCCGCTGCAGTCGCCGCAAACAGAAAGGGGGCGAAGCGCTTCGGCGAAAGGCGTGTCGGCGCTGGTCTGGTCACGGCGTCTCCTTCTCCGCAGCCGCCCCGCGGATGGGTGTGCGATGCGGACCCGGCGCGAACAAATCACGGGTGGCGGAGAAGAAGGGATTCGAACCCTCGAGACGACTCTAAATCGCCTACTCCCTTAGCAGGGGAGCGCCTTCGACCACTCGGCCACTTCTCCACCATCGAAAATGTCGAGGTTTCGGGATATTTGCAAGGCGGTTCGAGAAATTATGCCGCCGCCGCCGCGCTCAACGCCGGGGCGGGTCCTCGCAGCGGGGACCGTCGCCCGTGATCTCGGCGAGCATGCCGGCGTTCAGATCGGCCGCGCTCGCCTCGTCCTTTTCCGTTCGGGCGATGTAGTTGCGGTAGGTTTCGCAATGTTCCTCGTCCGGCCGGACGTTATCGGCTTCCGGCTCTCCGGAGCCGCCGGCGGGCTCGACTTCGGCGGGCGCGGCGACTTCGGCGGGGGGCCGCACGCCTCCCGCGCTTGTGGCCGGGCGATCGCGCGCGTCGACCATGGCGCCGGCCTGGAGGGCGTTGAGGTCGCTGGCGCGCAGTTGCGCGTTCGCCGGCGGCGCAGCAGCGGCGTCGGGTGTCGGCGCTTCCCGGGACGCTCGGCTTTTGCGGACAGGCTGGCGTTCGGGAGCGGGGGCGGGTCCGCGAGATTTCGCGGGAGCGCCGGGCGAAGGCGCTGCCGCGTCCGCCAGCCGGTGACGCGCGCCTTCGCCGTGCGGTTCGGCGCCGCTCGCCGCCTTTGCGACGCCTTGTTCGGCGGATATTTCCGAAGGCTGCGGCTTGGCGGGCGGGGTTTTCGCCGTTTGGCGCGTCGACGCGCCGGTCCCGGTCGGCGCCGCCCAGCCCGCCACACCCGTTCTTGGCGCGGCGCCGACGCCGACGACGGCTTCCCCGCCGCCGCCAGGGGCGGGCGACGCCGGCGGCTCATCGAGGGCGCTGGCGAAGCGCGCCGTGCGCGCGGGCAGAGGCGGCAGGTTGGCGGCGTACTTGCGCGCCGGCAAAAGGCCCGCGCGTCCCGAGGGGCCGCCGCGCTCCAGATCGCCCGACAGTCGGCCCGGGATCGGCGCGTCGTTAAAAAGTCCGCGGTAGATCTGGGTGTTTTCAAGAACGCGCTGCACGTAATTGCGCGTCTCGGAAAAGGGGATCATTTCCGCCCAGTCAATCGGGTCGACGTCCGGACTGCGCGGGTCTCCATAGGTGTCGATCCATTGCGACACCCTGTGCGCGCCCGCATTGTAAGCCGCGAATGTCATGACATAGGAGCCGCCAAAGCGCTCGAACAGGTGGGAGAGGTGCGCCGAGCCGACGGTCATGTTGTAAATCGGGTCGTCGAGCAGGGCCGAGCGCGAGTAGCGCATGCCTTCCTTGCGCGCCGTCAGTCGCGCTGTTGACGGGATCAGCTGCATGACGCCTCGGGCTCCGGCGCGCGAATAGGCGCGCGGGTTGAACTCCGATTCCTGGCGCGAAAGGCCGAGGATCACCTCCACCGGGGCGAAACGCGCGGCTTCTTCGGGCACGAACACGAGCGGGTAGGAGACCTCCGGCGCGAAGGCCTGGCGGCGCACGGCCATCTTGCCGGCGCGCACCGTGATGTGCGGCGCGCCGCGTGCGTTGGCGAGCTCGGCGAGTTCCAGATACTCGCCAGGCGTCTCAAGCTCGTCGTCGACATGGTAGGCGAAGATCAGGAATGCGCGTTCGTCCTGGAGCTCGGAGAGCATGCGCAGGGCGGCGACGGTCGGACGCAGCGCGAAGCGGGTCGAATCCGAAGGCGACGGGCGCGGCGTTCTGTCGAATTTGCGCGCAAGCGCCGCCCCGCCGAGCTTTTCCGCCGCCAATTGTCCGTAGAAGGTGTAAACATGCTCGGCGGCGCTTTCGTAATAGCGTCGGGCTTGACCCGCTTCTCCTTGCGCTTCGACCGCGCGCGCCAGCCAGTAATAGCCGCGCGCCCGGGATATCGGAGCCGTCACCGTGGCGGTCAACGCCCTGAAATGCGTCTCGGCGCGCCCGGGCGCGTCGAGGAAACGCAGCGCCAGCCAGCCGGCGAAAAACTCGGCCTCGGAAAACTCAACGCTGGGCTCCAGCCCGTGGCCGGCGGCCATCGCATAGGCGTCGCCAAAGCGCTTTTCCTCAATCGCCCAGCGCAGGAGCATCTTGCGCTCCAGCCACCAGCGCGAGGCGTCGCCCAGCGCTTCAGGATCGATCGGCGCGGTGCGGGCCAGCGCGACGGCCCGGGGCTCTTCGTCCGTGCGCCGATAGTAACGCACCGCCGCGTGCATCACGCCGGGGTCCGCGCGGTCTTCGGCGTTCAGCGCCTCGAAGAGCCGGGGCCCGTTTTTCGCGCGCAGCAACAGCGCCGCGCGCGCTTCGGCCCTGCGGCGCTCGCCGGCCGGCAGCAGCGGGATCACGCGGCGGGCGTTCGTCACCTCGCGCCGCCAGAGGAGCGCATCGACGCGGGCGGCGTGGTCCTCTGCATGCAGATATTTTCCATAGCGCGCCCGCAGCGAATTTTCGTCGCTTAGCTCGAAAGTGTTCTTCCGCCAAGCGTCGCGCAACTCCCTGACGGCGTCGTCCTCGCGGCCGGCCGCAAACAGCGCCCGCGCGAAATGCAGCTTGCCCCGGCCGGTCTCGGGGCCGCGGGTGTCGAACAGCGCGAGGACGACGTCGCGGGGCGTGTCCTCGTCCAGTTTCTTTTCGAGGCCGCGCTGGATGCGCGACACCATCGGCCAGTCCGGGCGCCGGTCGAGGAACGCGTCCGCCTCCGCGAGGCTCACCTCGGGATCGCCGGCGTAGTAATAAAGCCAGGCGCCGAGGCTCTTCGCGATCGGGTCCTCAATCGTTCCCGCGGTCATTTTCGCGAGGTCGAAATCCTTCCGCTTCAAGGCGTTGATGATCAACTCAAGCCGACCGTGATCGGCGAGGGAGAGATAAACCGGATCCGGGGCCGCCGGCTTCAGACGCGGCGCGGCGTCGACGGCGACGGAGGCGCCGGCGGGGGGGATCGCGAGACAGATCGCCGCCAGCGCGGCTACAAGTCCGGACGCCGCCGCGCCGGGACCCCTGCGACGCGACCCGAAGCAAAATGTGGTTCCCATATCAAGCATCCGGCGTCGACCTTCCAGCATCTCCATAACACCCAAAAACTAACGCATTTTCATCAAGAACTGAATGCAGGCTCGGCTTGCCGGACGCCGCGCAAGGCTCTATCGGGAGAGTTTACCCAGGGCATCGTGAAATATGACACAGATTTCAGGGTCGATCACCGCGTTGGCGACGCCGTTCAGACGCGGCGAGATCGACGAAGAGACGTACCGGGCCCTCGTCGAGCGACAGATCGGGGCCGGGACCCACGCTCTCGTCCCGGCGGGGACGACCGGGGAATCCGCGACGATTTCCCACGCCGAACACAAGCGGCTGATCGAGCTTTGCGTCGAGACGGCGGCGGGGCGCGCGCCGGTCATCGCAGGGGCCGGCTCCAACGCGACGGCGGAATCGATCGAACTCGCCCTGTTCGCGCAGGAAGCGGGAGCCGACGCGCTCCTGACGGTCACGGGCTATTACAACAAACCGAGCCAGGCCGGGCTGATCGCCCATTTCACCGCGCTCCATGACGCCACGAACCTGCCGATCGTCCTCTACAACGTGCCGGGCCGCACCGTCGCCAGTCTTTCCGTCGACACGATCGCGGCGCTCTCCAGGCTTGAACGGATTGTCGGGGTGAAGGACGCGACGGGCGATCTCGCCCGCGTCGCGCTGCAACGGCTCGCGAGCGGGGAGGACTTCATCCAGCTTTCCGGCGAGGACATGACCGCCGTCGGGTTCAACGCCATGGGCGGGCGCGGCTGTATCGGCGTGACGGCGAACGTCGCGCCCGATCTTTGCGCCAAAATGCAGGAGGCGTGCCTCGTCGGCGATTATCCGTCCGCCGTCGCGCTTCAGGACCGGCTCGCGCCGCTCCACGACGTTCTGTTCGCCGATACGAGCCCGGGACCTGTCAAATACGCGATGTCGCTCATGGGATTGTGCGCGGATGAATTGCGCCTTCCGCTCGCGGGCCCGCCGGAGCCCGTTAAACAGAGGGTGCGAGAGGTGCTTGAAGGCCTGGGGCTGATCGGCTGATGGCCGCGACGAAGACCGCGGCGCGGGCCGTCGCGGAAAACCGCCGGGCCCGGCGCGACTACCAGATCGAGGAGGTCCTCGAGGCCGGCCTCGTTCTTCAGGGTACGGAAGTTAAAGCGCTGCGCGAGGGGCAGGCGAACATCGCGGAGGCCTACGCCTCGCCGGAAAACGACGGAATCTGGCTCATCAATGCGACAATCCCGGAATACTCCGCCGGAAACCGCGAGAACCATGAGCCGAAACGCCCGCGCAAACTTCTTCTGAAGGCCCGGGAAATCGCCCGGCTGACGCAGGCCGTGGAGCGCAAGGGATATACGATCGTTCCGTTGAAGCTCTTTTTCAACGAGCGCGGCATCGCCAAGCTTGAGGTGGGCCTCGCCGTCGGTAAAAAGGCCCGCGACAAGCGCGACACGGTCAAGGAACGTGACTGGAGCCGCCAGAAACAGCGGCTCTTGCGCGACAGGGGATAGGGATCCCGGGCGAGAAAACGAAGGACGGATCGAGGGGACGAGACGATGGCCGAGGAACGCTTCGAAGACCGACCGAATGTGAGGCTCCATCCGCCGACCGTGATGATGATCGCGCTTGTCGCCGGCTACGTTCTGCGGATTTTTCTGGGGGGCGGCATGCCGCTGCCGCGCGCTTTCGCCGAGGGGGTCGGCGGTTTCCTGATACTCCTGTCTCTGGGGCTCTTCACCTCGACGGTCTCGGCTTTCGCCTCGGGCGGGGAGACCCTGAAGCCCGACACCCCGTCGCACCAATTATTCGTAAACGGACCCTACCGGTTTTCACGAAATCCGATCTATCTCGCCATGATCCTTTTCGGCGCGGGCTTCGGGGTCGCGACGGCCAACGCCTGGATCATAGTCACGACGGCGCTCGCCGGCCTCCTGCTGCACTATTTCGTCATCAAGCCGGAGGAGCGCTACCTTGAAGACAAATTCGGCGAGGAATACGAGACCTACCGGAAATCGGTCCGCCGCTGGATCTGACGCGCCGTCGCGCGCGCGCCTCGACCTGGGCCGGTTTCGCGTTATAAACGCGGGTTCAACGCAACAGCTGACCGGCGGGGCGCACGCCATGCTCGAGAAATCATTCGATCCACACACGGCCGAGCCGCGCATCTACGAGGCCTGGGAGAAATCCGGCGCCTTCCAGCCCTCGGGCGAGGGCGCGCCCTTCACGATCGTCATTCCGCCGCCCAACGTCACCGGTTCGCTTCACATGGGCCATGCGCTGAACAACACGCTGCAGGATATACTGGCGCGCTTTGAACGCATGCGCGGGCGCTCGGTTCTCTGGCAACCGGGTACGGACCATGCCGGCATCGCCACGCAAATGGTGGTCGAGCGCCAACTCGCGGAAAAGCAGCAAAAGCGCACTGACTTCACCCGCGAGGAATTCGTCGAAAAGGTCTGGGCCTGGAAAGAGGAGTCCGGCGGCGCGATCCTCAACCAGCTGAAGCGCCTTGGCGCGTCGTGCGACTGGTCGCGCACGCGCTTCACCATGGGCGAAGCGGACGATCCGGAAAACCAGATGGTCCGGGCCGTGAGGAAAGTCTTCGTCAAGCTCTATGAGGACGGGCTGATCTATCGCGACAAGAGACTCGTGAACTGGGACCCGAAATTCGAGACCGCAATCTCCGATCTCGAAGTGGAGAACACCGAGGTCGACGGCCATTTCTGGCATTTCAAATATCCCCTCGCCGGCGGGGAGACCTATGAGTATGTCGAGAGAGACGCGGACGGGAACGTCGTGTTGCGTGAGAAGCGTGATTACATCTCCATCGCAACGACCCGGCCGGAGACGATGCTCGGCGACGGAGCGGTCGCGGTTCATCCGAACGACGAGCGCTATGCGCCGATCGTCGGCAAGCTCTGCGAGATTCCGGTCGGACCGAAGGCGCACCGCCGCCTGATACCGATCATCACGGACGAGTATCCGGATCCTGATTTCGGCTCCGGCGCGGTG
>CAZBOC010000062.1:0-12259 GCA_964493225.1 uncultured Caulobacterales bacterium
GGGCTGCTCGCCGTTGGCGCTGGCGTAGCGGTATTAGCCTTTTTCTTTCGTCCGCCCACGCGATTTCAACCGGCCGTAGAGATTGTCGCCGGCGCCGACAAGATTGCCCTGGGTATCATAGAGCACTTCGAAGATCGCCTCGAATTCATCGCCGCCGAAGATGTCGCGCTGAAAGTCGACGTCATAGGCGAACATGTTGGCGAGTTCGCCGATGACCGGCGTCGGCGCGGCGGCGCGCCGCGCCGAGACGAAGAGGCTCCCCTCGATGCGCCCCGCGATCGACACGATGCGTGTCGTGAGCGGGATCGCGGTCTTCGCCGCCTCGAACGCGCCGCCGTCCGCGCGCGCGAGTTCGATCCGGTTTTCGGCGTCGGCGCGGAAATCGAGGGCGAGGAGATGGAAATCGTCGGACCGTTCGGTCGTCGCCGCCTGAAAGATCGTCTTGTTGGGCGCCGCCGTCGTCAGGACGAAAGCCTGGCCGGGGCGCAGCTTGCGCAGGTTCTGGATCTTCCCGAAGGCGGCCGCGGCGGCGTTGCGGTCCTCAGCGCGCACGCCCGCGCGGCGCAGCGCGTCGACAAATGTCTCGCCGCGGGTCAGCGTGACGGAGGTCTTCACCGGGTCGTCGGCGAGATCGCCCGCCATCGCTACGGCGAGAGGCGGCGGCGGCGTGCGGTCCGGCGTGATGTCGCTCGTGAAAAAGAAGGGCGGCGGGTTGTCTTCTTCCGCCGGGATCGCGAAGCCGCCGAAGGTCATGGGCCGGCGCGCCGCGTTCGAAATTTTCAGGGGAGCCGCGGCCCGCACATCCGTCTGGTCATGCGTCTGGGCCGCGGCGCGTTGCGGCTTCAATCGAGGCGCAAAGCCTCTCTCCGCGGCCGGCGCGTTCTTCGCGGCCAGAGTCTCTCCGGCCAGCTTCTCGGCTGGCGGGGTTTTCCGCCCGATCGCGACCGTCCTCGGCTTGAGACGCGGCGCGAGGGCGAGAAAGGCGTGCGCCTGATCAGGGGAGGCGGACCCGTTGGTCGGAGTCGGAGCCTTCCGGCTTTGATCGGGCAGGCCTGCGGCTGCGACCTTGTCGATCCCTGCGGCGGCGAGGGGTTTCAAGGGCCCGGGCCCCTTCTTCGCCGCGGCCGTGCTTGGCGCAGCCTGCGCCCCGTCTGCGGCGGCGTCCTTCACGCTCGGCGAACCGATCACGGGCGCGGCGGAAAGGAAGATGGCGCCTGCAATCATCACCGCGATCGACACTGCGATCGCGGCCGTCGCGCGCGGGGCGCCGTCGTCGAAGGAGGCCCGCCACGCCTCGATTTCCTTCGATGAGACCTGATTAATCGCCATATGACCCGCGCGGCACTTTCCGAACCCTTCGCAAGGCTCCGATTGCGGAGCCCTCAATCATCCCTCGCCCGTCAGCCCTTCCGCTTTGGCGCGTCAACAGAATCGGCCCCTAATAAGAGCTTATTCCTGAGCCAATTCCCCATGCAGGCTTTGCGCCGGTACATGGCACGGCTCGCTTTTCGGCGCAATTGGCGGCATACTGCGGACCGAGGGGTACGGCGGGGAGATTACTCCCCTGTCATTAACCAACCGCAAACAAATCTTCGGGCGTTCAACCTAAGCGGGAAACCATACGGGCGGGACATGCGCATTCTGGGGCGGCTGGTTCTCATTTCGGTCGGCGCGCTTGCGGTCCTCGCGCTGGTTATCGTGCTTTTCCGCAACCCGATCGCCGAGGCGGGACTGCGCATGGCCATGACGCGCGCGGGTCTTGAAGCGCCTGCTCTCGAGGTTGAGGAAGTGTCTTTCTCCGCGCTCGAAATCGGCGCGCTGCGCGCCGGCGCCGCGCCCGACGGCCCGCAACTGAAGATCGAGCGCGCCAAAGCCGGCTTCAATTGGCGCGCGCTTTTTTTCAAACGCGAAATCGAAACGTTGGAAATCGGTCCCGGAGCGGCCCGCGGGCGCCTCAATTCCGACGGATCGATCGAGATCGCGGGGCTGCGAATCCGTCCGAACGCCGCGGGGGCTTCGCGCGAACCGCCCGTTTTTGTGAAGGCGCTGGACGTCGAGGCCTTCGAAGCGAGGCTGACGGGCGACGAGGGTGCGGCGAGGGTCTCGCTCTCCGGGCGCTTCGAGCCGGAAGCCGGCGGCGCGTTCCGGGCGGAGGCGTCGGCGGCGCAATTCGCGGCGGGGCCGGTTCGCCTGGGCGACTTTGACCTGGAAGCCGATGTCCGCCTGCGCGCAGACGGCGCGCTTCGCCTTGTCGCGAACGCGCGCAGCGACCTTAGCAGCGTCGCCGGCGCGGTGGACGACCTCGACCTCTACGCAGAGGCGACAGGCTTTTCCTGGCGCTTGCCTCTAGGCGACGGCGCCGTTCCGCCCGACGGCCGGGTCCTTCTCGATATTCGCTCCGGCGAGATCGCCGCCGACGCCGCGCCGGAGCTCTCGGCGCTGGCGGCGGCGGAAGCGCAGGCCACGGGCCGGCCGGCGATCTCGAAACTCGCCGTCTCCGGCGGTTTCACGGCTTCGATTGACGGCAGCGCAATCAGGGTGCTCGCCGGCGAGGGGCCGGCGCTCACGCTGCGCACGGACCGTGAAGACGTGCTCACCATCGCGGGCGTCGACGGCGCGCCGCTCTTTGAAATCGACGGGGAAAGGCGGCGGATCGGTCTTGCGGCCGCGCTCGCCGGCGCGGCCGCGGCGGGTTCGGCGCGTCTCGTCGCGTCCGGCGCAGCCGGCGAACAATGGAATTACGATCTGACAGCGGATCTTCTCGATCCCTCGTTTCGCGACGTAGCCCTCGGCGCTACGGCGCTCCAGGCCGCGGGACGCACCGATGGCGACAGGGTCCTCGGCGACGTCAATCTGGCGACGACGCTGAAGCGCGCTCGGCTCGGCCGGCTGCGTATCTCCGAGGCCCCATTCGCCGCCCGTCTTCGCGTCGAGGCGGCGCTCGCGGGCCGCGAGTTCGTCGTCGCCGCGCGCGAAGGCGGATGCCTGGAGCTGGACGGCGCGCGCTTCGAACTCGAGTATCAGGAAATGCGCGCGTCGCTCGACGGCGCGCGCCTTTGCGCGGACGGCGCGGGTCGGCTTTTGCGATACAACTGGTCGCGGCCGCGAAACGTCGTGGTCGCCGGCGTCCTTTCTGCCCGCAGCGGCGATTTCCAATGGGGCGCGACGAGCCTCCAGGGCGCGCCGCCGAAATTTCGTTTCCGTGCCGATTATGATCCTGCGGCGCACAGGACCGAGGTCGCGGGAGAGGTCTCGGGCGGCCGCGTTGTTCTCAACCGGGCCTTTGAAATCTCCGAGCCCGCGGGAACCTTCGCGGCGACGCTCGACCGGGCGGCGCTCGGCGCGGACGTCGATCTTGCGCGCGTGACCGTCGCCCAGGCGAAAAAGACGAAGGAGATCGCGCCCTTGCGCGCCCGCGCGAACGGACGCGTCGCGGACGACGTATTCTCTTTCGGTTACGGGCTTTCGACCTTCGACGGAGCGGCGGTCGGCTCGGGCGAGGGCGCGCATGAGATCCTCACTGGAAAAGGGGCCGCCCGGTTCCGGTCGGCCGATCTCGCTTTCGCGCCCGGAGGGCTTCAGCCCGATGATCTCCTGCCGGTGCTGAAAGGGATCGTCTGGCGCGCCCGGGGAGAGGCGTCGGCCACGGCGGATTTCGCCTGGTCGCCTGACGAGGGCGTGCGCTCCTCGGCTGCGATGAACCTCGCAGGGCTTTCCTTCCGCGGCCCGGGGGTCGCCGTTTCCGAAACGGCGGGCCTCGACGGTGAGGTCTCGCTCGTCAGTCTTTCTCCCCCGGCGACGCGCCGTCCCCAGTCGATCAGCATAGAAAGGGTCGATCTCGGCGCGCTCATCCTCGAGGACGGCGAGGTCTTGTTCGAACTTCCGGGAGACCAGACGCTGCATGTGATCAGCGCCGCATTTCCCTGGTTCGGCGGCGAAATCGGCGCCTATGACACGATCGCTGCGATGACCGGCGCGCAGGCGACGACGCGGCTCGAGGCGAAAAACGTCGACCTCGGACAATTGCTCGCCTTCTGGGAGATCGAGGGCCTCAGCGGTGAAGGCGTCGTGGAGGGGGTGCTGCCGCTGGTGATCGAGGACGGCAAAGCGCGGATCCGGCGGGGCCGGCTTTCCGCCGTCGGGCCAGGGGTGATCCGCTATGCGGGCGATGCCACCTCGGCGGCGGCCGGCGCCAACGCCCAGGCTGCGATCGCCTTCGAAATTCTGCGCAATCTTCGGTTCGAGACGCTGGAGGCCGAGATCAACGGGCCGCTGGACGGCGACCTTACCTTCGACCTCCTTTTCGAGGGCGTCAATGAGATCCCCCTCGACGATCCGCGCGTTCGCGAACCCTTGAGCGCGCCGATCATCTACAGGATCAGGCTCAACGCGCCGCTACTCACATTGCTGAACAACTCGCGGAACGCCGTCGATCCGCAATTTCTCCTTGAACAGGTCCGCAGTCTCTCCGTCGAAGGCGAAATCGTGGAGCGCGCGGGCGGTGATAAGCGCTAGGCCGGCGAGAAGACGTTCTTTCGTCGCGATTTCGTCAAAACAGTGCATTATGGTGTCGGAACAATGGAAGGGGCGAATGATGAAAATCCTTATCGCATCGCCGCCGCGGGGCGTTTTGCTCGGCGTCGCGGCGGTCGGGCTGGCGGCGGGCTGCGCCACGGTGAAGGTCCAGGCGCCGGATGAGCCGATCGAGATCAACCTGAACGTGAAGATCGAGCAGGAGGTCCGTATCAAACTCGATCGCGAAATCGAGGACCTGATCGACAGCAATCCCGACATTTTCTCTTAAGCAAAGCGGCGACAGAGGCGTTCCCATGAAAAAACAAGCGACAATCCTTGCCGCCGCAGCGGCTCTTCTGTGTGCGGTTCTCACGGCCCTGGCCCCGGCGCAGGCGCAAAACCGGCTGATCGCAGAGGCGAAAGCCTCCTGCATCATCGGCGAGCAGAACGACGGCTATCTCGGCGTCGTATCCGGCAGGACGGCGTCAGACGCGTTGCGCCGGGAAATCCGCAGCATCAACCAGCAGCGCAAGGCGGCTTATGAGCGTCTTGCGGCGCGCAACGGCGTGACGACGGAGGTCACCGCGAAATTGACAGCGGAAAAGCTGATCAACGACGCGCCCGCGGGCTACTGCGTGCAGGATGCTTCCGGAAGCTGGATCCGAAAATCCTGAACGGCTGCTTCGAAAGGGTCGGCGAGCGGGAGCTAGGGCTTGCTCGAATCACCTTAGCAATTCGAACGAATTTATCTGAAGGCCCCGTGATCATGTCCGAACCCGCCCTCAGGGGTCAGACGTCAGCCGACGCGCCGTCCGGCGAACCTCTCGACCCTGTCTCTCTCGCCGCCCTTCTCGCCTCGCGGCTCTGCCACGACCTCGTCAATCCCGTCAGCGCGCTCGGCTCGGGCCTGGAGATCCTTGAAGATGAGGCGATGCGCGACGACGCCGCCGACCTGATCAGGAATGGCGGGGGCAGGGCCGTTGCGCTCCTGAAATTTGCACGCCTCGCCTATGGCGCATCCGGCGGGCGCGGTGCGGAATTGCTCGTCGAGGAGGCCGGCGAGGCCGTGGGCGAACTCATGCAATGGGCCAAAGCGGACCTCGACTGGCGACTGAAACCAGGCGGAGCGCCGAAGGAAATCGTCAAGATCCTGATGATCCTGACCCAATATGCGTCAGAATGCGCGCCGCGCGGCGGCGCGGTGCGGGTCGACGCGCGCCCGGACGGCTATGAGATCGCGATCGAAGGCGAACGCATCATTCTGGCCGAAGGCCTCGCTCCCGCTCTCGCCGGGGAGTCTGCGGATCTGATCGCGAAGTTCGCCCCCGCCTATCTGGCGGGAATGATGGCGAGGGAGCGGGGCGGCGCGGTCGCGGTCGCCCGCGAGCGCGCGGACAGGGTCGTCTTCACGGCTGAATTTCCGTCCTGAAGGCGGAACGCCGCACCGGTTAACCCTTGAATAACCGCGCTCGGGCATCCTCCGCGGTGCGTGATGCGAAGGCGTTAAGGGATCGGCGGCGGCGATGAAGACATGTCTTGTTATTGAGGATTCCGGCGTGATCCGGGAAATCATCCAGCGCATGGTCCGCGATCTCGGACTGGAGCCGCGCGAGGCTGACGCGGCTGCGCCCGCCGTTGAACTTATCCGATCGGAAAAACCCGACGTCGTTCTACTCGACTGGGACCTGCCGTCCATGGGCGCGCTCGATTTCCTGCGCGGCGTCGGCGCGCTCGATCCGGAGGCGCGACCGGAAATCGTGCTTTGCGCGACGGAGAACGATCACCAGCAATTCACGCTGGCGAGCGCCGCCGGGGCGCGGCACCACATCCTGAAGCCCTTCGACAAGGCGGCTTTGTCGAAACTCCTCGTCGCCATCGGCGTATTGGAGGTTGACGAGACGTCCGGCGGCGAAGGCGACGGGACCGCCGGGCAAGGCGCGGCGGAAGACCCGCGCAACGCCGGCGCCGGGCGCGTCGCCTCCTGAGACTGCGCCGCGTCGGCGCGATTTCCGCCAGCAGCAAAATTTTGCGGCGCCGGCGCCGCCGGGGCGGCGCCAAGGCGGTTTGACGTCCCATCCCGGACGATGTTTGATGATCGGCGCTCAGAACGCCCCCGGGAGGAACGCCGATGCAAGGTCTGATGATGGACCGTCCGTTGTTGACGACGGAGATTTTGAAACATGCGCGCCGCAATTATCGCGACACGGAGATTGTCACCCGGACCGTCGAAGGGCCCATCCATCGATACACGGTCGCCGACGCCGAGACCCGCATCCGCCGCCTCGCCAACGCGCTGACCGATCTGGGCGTCAAGCGCGGCGACCGGGTCGGCGTCATTGGCTGGAACACCTACCGGCAGTTCGAGATGTATTACGCCGTCGGGGGGATCGGCGCCGTTCTGCATACGATCAATCCACGCCTCGGACCTGAGAACGCGGCGTTCGTGATCAACCACGCGGAAGACGAGCACCTTTTCTACGACATTTCCTTTGCGCCGCTGGTCCAGGCCCTCGCGCCGCATTTGAAGACGGTCAGATCCTATGTGTCGCTGACCGACGCGGACCATGCGCCCGACATCGGGCGCGAGGCGCTGACCTATGAGGAGCTGGTCGGCGCGGCGTCGAGCGCGTTCGAATGGCCGGAGTTCGACGAGAACACCGCCGTGGCGATGTGCTACACGTCCGGCACGACGGGCGATCCGAAGGGAGTGGTCTACTCGCACCGCGCGCTCGTTCTCCAGAGTTTCGCGAGCGTCCTGCCGGCAGCTCTCGGCGTGAGCGAAGGCGACGTCCTCCTGCCGGTCGTGCCGATGTTCCACGTCAATGCATGGAACACGCCCTATTCCTGCCTGATGGTCGGTGTGAAGCAGGTTTATCCCGGTCCGCGGCTCGACGGGGAAGGGCTCTATGAAATGCTCGATGCGGAGAAGGTCACCTACTCCGCAGGCGTGCCGACGGTCTGGCTCGGACTTCTTCAGTACCTTGAGGAAAGCGGCAAGGAGCTGCCTTATTTGAAGAAGGGTCTGTGCGGCGGCTCGGCGCTGCCCGAAGCGCTGATCCGCGGTTTTGCGAAATACGGCGTCGAGCTGCAGCAGGGCTGGGGGATGACGGAAATGTCGCCCGTCGGAACGGTCAACGTGCTGCCGCCGCGTATCGCCGCGCTCTCCGAAGACGAGAAGATCCCGCATCAGCTGAAGGCCGGACGCGCGCTTCCCTTCGTCGACATGCGGATCGTCGAGCCGGACGGGGAGGTCCTGCCTTGCGACGGGACCTGCGAGGGCGAGCTCCAGGTGAGGGGCCCCTGGATCGTGAAGCAATACTACAAGGCCGAGAAGCCGACGCTGACGATGGACGGCTGGTTCGACACCGGCGACGTCGCGATCATCGACGGCGACGGGTTCCTTCAGATTACGGACCGCTCGAAAGACGTCATCAAGACGGGCGGGGAATGGGTCTCCTCGATCGAGATCGAGAACGCCGCGCTTCTCCATCCGGGCGTCGCCCAGGCAGGCGTCATCGGCGTGCATCACCCGAAATGGCAGGAGCGCCCGCTCCTGATCGTGAAGAAGAGAATCGGCGCCGATCCGGACCCGGAGGAAATAAAGGAATTCCTGAAAGACAAGCTCGACAAGATCGCCTGGCCCGACGCCGTCGAATTCGTCGACGAGATCCCGCTCGGCGCGACGGGCAAGGTCCTGAAGACGGAGCTCCGCAAGATGTTCAAAGGGTATGAACTGGCGGGTTAGGCGCGCCGGCTTTATCCTCCGGGCGCGATTGTCAAGGTCGGTCCTTGTTGCGAGGCATGCGGGCTGGCGGCGCGCCTTGACCGGGAGGTGATTTTTATCGCAAGTACTGAGAGTGTAGTTTTGCATATTTTCGAGGAGATCGTGCATGGGAGAGCGTATTGTCGAAGTATTCAAATGTATAGGCTATAATTTGGGGCGGGATAAGGCCGGGCCACGTTGGGAGGCGAATGGCGTCAAGCTTGATGATTTGCGAGAAAAGCCCGATATCCCGAAACACGTTCAGGTAAAGGAGGGAGATAGAGTCGTCGTCGTAAAGGGTGGGGTGCGTCCCAAGACATTCCATCTGCCATCGGAAAAATACGGCCGACATCCGATAATATTATATAAAAGCCGCAAGGATTGGGAGTGGGCGATCACTACCGAGAACATTACGCTTAAGGAGGTTGGCGAGCAGGAGTTGCCGGTATTTAAGAAGGCGTTCAAAGGGGGTGTGACCGGCGATCTCATTGTCGGGTTTCAGCAAGATAAGCTGATGTGTTGGGACTTTCTTTCAAAATTATACACCAATAGACGCCTTATCGTAGAGAATGCCGTGGTATTTGATAAGACAGAAAGAGAAGACTATTCCAATATTGAGGCGAGTCCGCCTGACGAGCTCGTCGTCAGGGCGGATAGAGAGATCAGAAAACTAGAAGAAATAAAGCGCAAAGCTGATAAAGTGCTGGATCTATTGAGAACAGACCCCTCTGCGTCGCTTGATAATCCGTATGGCAAGGAGCTGCTGGAATACCTTGTCACAAACATTCAACCCTCTCCTGTGGCCGGGACGACGCTTCCCCTCGATCTTTTCAATCTCATCGCTGACGCGGAGTACGTCCGTCAGGCGGCTCCGGCTGCGGGAGGGCCGGATCTGAACGCCATGACAGGCCAGTTTCAAAGGACGCCGCCGCCGGATGTCGCGTCCGGTCAAGCGGGAACCGCTGCGGCGAATTCTTTCATTCAGGCGCTGGGATCGGTTTACTCTTTCATCATGGCGCTGAGAGAAAGGAGCGCGTCGCTTCAGCAGGGACGACTCGGCGCCGCGAAAACGGCGGCCGGCGATGCGCTGGGCTCCGCGATGAAAATGGTGAAGGGCCTTGTCGACGGGATAAACTCGGCGATATCCGCCGCCGGGACCTTGACGCAGGCCGCGGCGCAAACGACCGGGGCCGCCATGGCTGGCGTCGGCGGCGGGCTTGGGGTTCTGATAAGCGGTCTCGCAGTGACGCGTTCGGCGCGCAAGATCCATCGCGCAAGGGATCGATTGGCCGTCTTGAAGGGAATGACGCAACAGGACGAACTTTTAGACGACTTCCGGGGCTGCATTGATTACGCGGTTATCAAGCTTTCGCATCGCGCCAACAAACAGGCGGGCATGATCGGAAGCGCCCTGCTGGGCGGCGTCGGGGGAACGCTGCTTATGGTGACCGCGATCATCGGGGTCGCCAACGCCTGGAATCCGGCCGGATGGGCCATCATCGGCGCAGGTGCGCTCGTCGGCATCGGCCTTGGCGCTTATACGCTTTATCGTCGGTATACCCGAAGCCAGCGCGAGGAACGACGAAAGGGAAAATTCGACGGCGTCTGCAATACGAAAGTGCTGGCGCAGAGGCTCGTTGATATTGCAACAAACAATAATCACAGAAATCAAAAGCAGGCGAGATCAATGCTTTTCCTCTTTGGCGTCGATTACGTCGAGGAATTGCTTCCTGGAAAAGTCAAAGAAATCGAAAAAGAAATAGATAGACATTTCAATAAATAGTAGTTTTTGTGGAAAGAGATATACGCTATTCTATTTAGTTTAATTTTATCCTGTAAAGAAAATGGCGTGTATTGTGTTCTTGTCCGAGCATGCGCCATCGGTGAGGCGGGGTCCGCCGGCGCGACGCCAATGAGATGATAACGCCAGGCTGCATGGATCGGCATCGATCCAAGCGGCGCGAGACAAGGCCGAGCGCGCGCAGACGCTTGCGCGCCGAACGCGCGGGTGAGCCATCATCCGCGCGGACTGGCGTAAGCGGGCTTTGCTAATGCATCGCTTTCCCGCGCGTCTCGGGGAACAGCATGAGCCCCACGGCCAGCGTCGCGGCGGCGATGATGACGGGATACCAGAGCCCGGCGTAGATGTCGCCGGTGGCGGCGACGATGGCGAAGGACGTCGTCGGGAGAAACCCGCCGAACCAGCCGTTTCCGATATGATAAGGCAGGGACACTGACGTGTAGCGCACCCGCGCCGGGAAGATCTCGACGAGGGCGGCGGCGAGCGGGCCGTAACACATCGTGGTCGGCAGCATCAACAAGACGATGAGCGCGACGACTGCGACGCGGTTGATCCGTGCGGGGTCGGCTTCCTCCGGGTAGCCCACATCGCGCAAGGCTGCGCCCGCATCCGCCCGGAAGCCGGCGATCGCCTCGTCGCGCGCCGCGCCGGTAAGAGCGCGCGGGTCAGGCGCCGCGATGGTCCGCTCGCCAATGGTCACATAGGCGACGGCCCCGGCGGGAAGCGGCGCGTTCGCGTAGGAAACGCTGGAGCGCGCCAGGAAGGTCTTGATGATGTCGCAGCTGCGTTCATCGAAATTCGTCGCGCCAACGGGGTCGAACTGGAAGGAACAGGCGTCCGGGTCCGCATGGACGGTGACGGGCGCGGAACGCTGGGCTTCGGCCAGCGCCGGGTTCGCCGCCGCTGTCAACATGGCGTAAGCGGGAAAATAGATCAGCGCGCCAAGGGCGAGGCCGGCCATGATGATCGGCTTGCGCCCGATCCGGTCCGACAGCCAGCCGAAGAGAACGTAGAGCGGCGCGGCGATCGCAAGGGCGACGGCGATCATGACGTTCGCATCGAAACCGTCGACCTTCAAGATCCGTTCAAGGAAGAAAAGCGCATAAAAAGTGCCCGTATAGAATGTCACAGCCTGTCCTGCGACGCAGCCGAATAGAACGATCAGCACGAGCCTCAGATTCGGCCATTCGCCGAACGCCTCGCGGAAGGGCGCCTTTGACGTGTCGCCCTCATCCTTCATCCTCTGGAATACCGGGCTCTCGTTCAGCCTGATCCGGATCCAGAGGGAAACCGCGAGAAGGAGAATCGAGACGAGAAACGGAATGCGCCAGCCCCAGTCGGCGAAGGCGTCCTCCGCCAGGGCGCCGCGCGCGCCCATGATGATCATCAGGGAGAGCAGGAGGCCGAAAGCCGCCGTCGTCTGGATCCAGCTCGTATTGAGCCCGCGTCTGTCGGCGCGCGCGTGCTCGGCGACATAGATCGCCGCCCCGCCATATTCCCCGCCGATCGCGAGGCCCTGCAAAAGCCGCAGGGCGATCAGAATGACGGGCGCGGCGACGCCGATCGCGTCATAGCCCGGCAGGAGCCCGACGCAGAAGGTCGACAGTCCCATGACTCCCATGGTGGCGAGGAAGGTGTTCTTGCGTCCGACAATGTCGCCGACGCGCCCGAACACGAGAGCGCCGAGGGGCCGCACGATAAAGCCCGCGGCGAATGCGGCCAGCGCGAAAATGAAACTCGTCGTCTCATTGACCGCGGAGAAGAAATGCCGCGCGATATAGCTCGCGAGCGCGCCGTAAAGGAAAAAGTCGTACCACTCGAACAACGTGCCGAG
Source organism: uncultured Caulobacterales bacterium (assembly GCA_964493225.1). GTDB lineage: Bacteria > Pseudomonadota > Alphaproteobacteria > Caulobacterales > Parvularculaceae > JAJFFW01. The sequence goes on from CAZBOC010000062.1 coordinate 11,914, forward strand.
AGATGACGCGCCGACGACCAGCGCTTCGTTGTCGGCTTTTTTCGCTCCGGTCGGGACGGCCGCGTCAACCATGGGGCTTTTCCTCTGCCGGCGAACGCCGAGGCGATCAGCGCGCCGCCAGCGCGGCCCGGTGGCGCGCCGCCTCCTCCACATAGTGGCCGGCCCCGATCATCGCGATCTGGTCTTCGCCGTCGCGCAGGTCACGGAATTTCTTCGCCGGCGTTCCCGCCCACATCTCGCCGGACGGCACAGTCTTCCGTGGGCTGAGGAAAGCGCCCGCGGCCAGCATCGCGCCCGTCTCGACGACCGAGCCGTCGAGCATGGTCGCGCTCATGCCGACAAAACC
>CAZBOC010000063.1:0-12230 GCA_964493225.1 uncultured Caulobacterales bacterium
GGACCATCGAGGCCAGGCACGCGTCCTCGCCCTGCGTGAAGGTCGTCTCGATCCCGCTTCCCGAGTAGTTCAGTATGCGAACGGCAGGCGCATATTCCTTGGAGAGGCGCGCCGCGGCGCGCGACAGGTCGAGCTTGATCACTTCCGACGGGCACGAACCGACGAGAAACAGAAGCTTGATGTCGGGCCGGCGCGCCAGCAGCCGCTTGACCGTCTTGTCGAGCTCTTCATTGGCGTCGGCGAGGCCGGCGAGATCGCGTTCTTCAAGTATCGCAGTGGCGAACCGGGGCTCGGCGAAGATCATGACGCCGGCGGCGGACTGCATGAGGTGCGCGCAGGTGCGCGAGCCGACGATCAGGAAAAACGCGTCCTGGATCTTGCGGTGAAGCCAGACGACGCCCGTCAGTCCACAGAAGACCTCGCGCTGCCCGCGCTCGCGCAGGATCGGCGCAGGCGTCCGTCCCGGAGTAGCGTCGCGTCCTTCGGGACCTTGGGCCGGCTCCTCAGCTCCGGCGGCGTCGTCGCGGATTGCGTCAAGCGTCGGCGTCATGTTGCTGCTCCCGAAGGCTCGGCGGCGCCGTCGTCGGGCTCCGCGGATTGAAGCCGCGCCATGCGCAGCTTCCAGAGAAACTGACCAGCGTTGATCACATAGGTTCCATAGGCCGCCAGGGCGACGCCCATCTGCGCGCGCGGCCCGCCGATGTCGAAGGCGAGGGCGGCCAGGTAGGCCGTGTGCAGAGCGATGACGAGCATCGAGAAGACGTCTTCCCAGAAGAAGGGTTCGGCGAAGAGGTACTGTCCGAAGACGTCCTTCTCCCAGAGAGCGCCTGTAACCATGATCGCATAGAGAACAGCGGTCTTCAGGACCACCGAGCCGGCCGCCAGGGCGTAACCCTCGCCGCCGGCGAGGTAGCGCAGGACCAGCCACAGGCTCAGCAGAAAGACGAGAAACTGCGTCGGCGCGAGTATCGCCTGAACGATCGTCCAGGGCGAGGCGTCGCGCTTGCGGCGCTGGGCTTCAGTGTAAAGACGGTTTGTCGAATTTCGCGTCTTTTTGTGCATGGATCTCGTCGTCGCTCGCCGCCGAACGTAGGAAAAGCTTAACGTGTGTTCAGCGTACAAAGGCCGCGGCCTGAGTGTCAAGGCAAATTGACGTCTAAAAATGTTGACAACTGTTCCGCTCGCCATCACGATCAAACTGAGGCGTTTGGCCGCGTCGCGATCTTTACCGCCCGAGGGACCCGCGCGATTCGGCGAACGTTATGGCTGAACTGAGAACCTGAACTGAGAATTCCGAGGCTGTGCGAATGACGACGGGATTGAATGAAAAGGCGGCATTGATTGGATAGGCGGCTGATTTGCGCGCGACGCCCTTTCGCAGTTGCAGCATCTTCGACGGGCGGCGCGCCTGCGGGCGTTGAAGGAAGTCTGGTGTTGCAAAGCGGAAAGTCACGAACTGGAGAATTGAGGCGGGCGGTTGGAAAAAGGCAAAGGACGTGAACGGATTTGATCGCAACTCACGGCGTGCGGCCGGCGATGGGCAATTTGCTTTACGCCGGCGCGCGCGTTGGTGTACGGTTTCGCCGTCGGGCGAGCTGTATTGTCGATCAGTGCGATGTTTCCCGTCAGTATAGTGATCAAGGTTTGCGCGGTGACGACTGATCCCACGGAGTTGTCGCCAGGCCTCAAGAGTAGGTCGCGTTCAGTTCCGTCCAGCATGTCCGGGTTCCCGATTTCGCGCTCGTTGTTCGTTAATGCATTGGGCGTTGATGCATAAGGGCGCGACATCGCTTCAGGGGCGCTTGAAAAGGCGCCGATCAGTTCCGAGCCAGCCTTCGAGGTGAAGCCGATGACAGAACAGCACAGGGGGTTTGACGATCCGCAGAGGCGCGACGGCGACGGCGCCAGCGCCCTATCGGATCTCGTTATGTTCAGCGAAGGGCTGAAGTTGCGACGAGGCGGGAAAGAGGAATTGAAGAGCGCCGAGCAGATCGGCCGGACCCTCGACGCCGAGATGATCCCACGCCTGATGATGGCCTACCGGCTGACGCCGCAAGACCTTGCGGGCGACACCGCAGGCCTCGCCGACGTAAGGACAGTCGGCGATGCGGATCGGGCGCTTTTCCTCGAGATCACGCTAAAGAACGACGTCCACGGCGCCAAGGCCTTTATTGCGAAGCTCCTCGAGCGCGGGGTGGCGCGGGACGACGTCTATCTCGATCTTCTCGCGTCGACGGCCCGCTCGCTGGGCGAGTTGTGGGACAATGACGAGCGCGACTTCACAGACGTCACGATCGGTCTTTGTCTGTTGCACCAGATACTCCGTGAAGACGACGCTGCGCGCGAGGCGGAGCCTGTCCCAGGCGGCGGGGGCGTCGGCAACATTCTCCTGACGACGGTCGTGGGCGATCTCCATATTTTCGGTCTGATCATCGTCGCGGATTTCTTCCGCCGCGCGGGCTGGCGCGTCTGGTGCGAACCGGGTCTGCCTCCGCGCGAGCTAAACGGCCTGCTTGCGCGGAGCCATTTCGACGTCATCGGCCTTTCGGCGGCAGTCGAGGTTCCCGTCGACGTCATTGCGGACGAAATCGCGTCCTTTCGCGAATCGTCCTGCAACAGTGACGTGAAGGTCTTCGTAGGCGGGCGTCTGTTCGCGGAAACGCCTGGCCTCGTCGCGCAGTCCGGCGCCGACGGATTTACTGCAGACGCGAAAACAGCGCCGCTGGTCGCCGCCGAAATGCTCGCGGCTTCGGCTTACCATTGTTGATCGCCCCGATTTCGCGTCGGATTATGGAATGGAAATGGATACCCGGGCTTCTGAGACAAAAAAGGCGGTGCCGTTCAGAAGCCCGAAGCGATTCCTCGCCGATCTAGACGCGTCCACCACCGCGAAGGTCATCGCGGGGGCCGTCGACATCGCGTTGGTCATCGACGACGGGGTCATCAAGGACCTCGCGCTTGGTGATCCCGATCTCGCGGACGAGGGATATGAGCGGATCTGGCGCGGCAAGCCCTGGGTCGAAACCGTCACGCTGGAAAGCCGGGCGAAAATCGAGGATCTTTTGAGCGAGCACGGGCCCAGCCGTTCGCGATGGCGGCAAGTAAACCATCCCTCTCAGAGCGGCGTCGACGTACCGATTCGCTATACGACGGTGAAGGCCGGAAAGGACAATCGCTTCATTGCGATCGGCCGCGACTTGCGCGCGGTCTCCTCCCTGCAGCATCGCCTGATGGAGACCCACCAAAGCCTTGAACGGGAATATTCGCGGCTTCGCGAGGCCGAAGCGCGTTACAGGATGCTGTTCGAGACGATGTCCGACGCCGTTCTGATCGTCGACGCGGCGTCAACGGCGATCGAAGAGGTCAATCCGGCCGCGGCCAAGCTCCTCGGCGCGCCGGCCGCCGCGATCGCGGGCGGCGTCCTCGCCGAACTGTTCGCAAAGAAATCCCAGCGCGACGCCGAACGCGTGATCGCCTCGGCCCTCTCGTCCGGCAAAGCCGTTGGGTCCGCGTCGCTTGCGAAGAGGCGGGGGGAATGCGAAATCACGGCGTCCGCGTTCGCCCATTACGGCCGCACGCTTCTCGTCGTCAGGCTGTCGGCGGACGGCGGCGCAGGCGCGTCGGAGGAAAGCGCTTGCGCCACCGAAATGGGTTCGATGATCGATGCGCTGCCCGACGCCCTGATCGTTACGAACAGCGGGCTGCGCGTGGTGGCGGCCAACCGGTCGTTCTTCTCCATGACGCAGCTTGTGAGCGAGGGGCAGGCGACCGGGCGCGATCTTTCCAACTGGCTGGGGCGATCGCCGACCGAACTGAACATGCTCGTCTCAAGCCTTAAGAACTACGGCGTCGTGCGCAATTTCGCGACCGTGATGCGCGACCGCTTCGGCGTGGAAAGCGACGTGGAGGTCTCCGCCGTCGCCGCGCCCTGCGAAGACGAGGCGCGATACGGGTTTTCCGTGCGCAGCACGGCGCGGCGACTGCCGGCGGCGCCCCGGCTCAAGGACGAATTGCCAAGTTCAGTCGACCAGGTGACCGGTCTTGTCGGGCGCATGCCGCTGCGCGAAATCGTGCGCGAATCAACCGACCTCATCGAACGGCTGTGTATCGAAACGGCGCTCGACATCGCCGACGACAATCGCGCCTCGGCGGCCGAAATACTTGGGCTGAGCAGGCAGGGCCTTTACTCGAAACTGAAGCGTTTCGGCATCGACGACGCCTGAGGCGTCGTGCAAAATTGACACCTTAAAGTGTCAATATAAGTTGACAAACATCCGCTGCCGGCGCATCCTCGGACCGATGTCCAGAGCCGAGACAGCGCTTGCCGATCGAACGACGCCCTCGCTTGCGGCGGTCGGCGAACTCCTGAAGCCCGTCACGTGGTTCGCGCCGATGTGGGCCTATTTCTGCGGCGTCGTCTCTTCGGGGCAGTCCGTCATTGAACGATGGCCCTATGTCGTCGGCGGCGTCCTGTTGGCGGGACCGCTCGTCTGCGCTGCGAGCCAGGCGGCCAACGACTGGTATGATCGCCACGTCGACGCCATCAACGAACCGGGGCGGCCGATCCCGTCCGGTCGCGTGCCCGGACGCTGGGGTTTCTACATTGCGGTATTCTGGTCCGCCCTTTCGCTGGCCGTCGGCGCGCTTCTCGGCGCCTGGGCGTTCGCCGCCGCTGTGGTCGCCGTCGCGCTCGGATGGGCCTATTCCGCGCCGCCTTTCCGATTCAAGGAGAACGGCTGGTACGGCAACGCCGTCTGCGGGCTTTCCTATGAGGGCATCGCCTGGTTCACCGGCGCGGCGGTCATGCTGGGCGGCGCGCCGGGAGCGGAAATCATCGCGCTCGCGCTTCTCTATTCGATCGGCGCGCACGGCATCATGACGTTGAACGACTTCAAGGCGATCGACGGAGACATTCGCATGGGCGTCAGGACGCTGCCCGTGCAGCTCGGGGCCGAGCGCGCGGCGCGCTTCGCCTGCCTCGTCATGATCGCGCCGCAGCTCGTGGTCCTCGCCGGACTGTTTCTCATCGGCAAGCCCTATCACGCAATTATCGTCGCGGCGCTGATCGTCGCGCAGATCGCCCTGATGCCGCGGCTCTTGCGCGATCCCGAAGCCCGCGCGCCCTGGTACAATGCGACCGGGGTCACGCTCTACGTGCTCGGCATGCTGACGAGCGCGTTCGCCGTGCGCGGCGCAAGCCTTTTCGCAGCCGGATAGGAGAGGGATCATGGGCCGGGACGTTTCCAACGGAGCCTATCTTGGCTGGCTGGGAGTCTGCCGCCTCGGGCTCGTTCAGTCGGCGCTTGGCGCGATAGTCGTCCTGACGACCTCGACGCTGAACCGCGTGATGGTGGTTGAGCTCGCTCTGCCGGCCGTTCTCCCGGGCGCCCTCGTCGGCTGGCATTACGCCGTGCAGATGTCGCGGCCGCGTTGGGGCTACGGCGCCGATGTCGGCGGCGCGCGCCGCCCTTGGATCATCGGAGGCATGGCCGTCCTCGCGGCCGGCGCGATCGGCGCGGCGGCCTCGACGGCGCTCATGGCCTCCGCGCCTGTCGCAGGAGTCGCTGCGGCCGCCGTCGCCTTCCTTTTGATTGGCGCGGGCGTCGGCGCGGCGGGAACCAATCTGCTGGCTCTTCTGGCGGCGCGAACGGCGCCCGAACGCAAGGCGGCGTCCGCCGCGATCGTCTGGATCATGATGATTTTCGGCTTCGTGCTGACGGCCGGCGTCGCCGGTCAGTTGCTCGATCCGTTCTCCATGGAGCGTCTCATCGCCGTCGCCGCTGGCGTCAGCCTGACGGCCGTGGCGATCAGCGCGGCGGCGATCTGGGGCGTCGAGGGTCCGGCTAGCGCGGGCGCCCGCGCCGGGCGTCCGCGCCCGCAGCAACAGAATTTCAGGGCCGCCCTCGGCGAAATCTGGACCGAGCGCCAGGCGCGGCGCTTCACGATATTCATTTTCGTTTCGATGCTCGCCTACAGCGCCCAGGACCTCATCCTCGAGCCGTTCGCCGGCCTGATCTACGGCATGTCCCCGGGCGAATCGACCAAGCTTTCCGGCGTTCAGAACGGCGGCGTTCTCCTTGGCATGATCGCGACCGCCGTCGTGGGCACCGTCGTGGGGAAATCCCGCGCGCGCTTCATGCGCCGCTGGACAATCGGCGGATGTCTCGCCTCCGCCGCCGCGCTCGCCGCCCTCTCGATCGGCGCGAATGTCGGGCCCTCCTGGCCGCTTGGCGCTTCGGTGTTCGCCCTCGGTCTCGCTAACGGGGCTTTCGCCGTCGCCGCGATCGGCTCGATGATGACGCTGGCGAGCGCCGGGGCGGCGTCGCGAGAAGGAACGCGCATGGGGCTTTGGGGGGCCGCGCAGGCGGTCGCCTTCGGGCTCGGCGGTTTTCTCGGGGCCGCCGCCATCGACGCGACCCGTTCGGCCTTCGGCGACGTATCCGCCGCCTTCGCCTTTGTCTTCGGCGTTGAGGGAGCGGCTTTCCTCGTCGCGGCCTTCCTCGCCGCGCGCGTCGGCGCGACAGGCGCGGACGAAATGAAACTTCCGTTCATGCCCGCCGGCGACCAGTTGCCCGCCGAATAAGGAGAGATCACCATGGCTTCAGACATCACGCAATCGCCGACCTATGACGCCGTCGTCGTCGGCGGCGGACCGGCGGGTTCGACCGCCGCCGGCGACCTGGCGAAGGCCGGCCGCTCGGTCCTGCTCATCGACAGATCCGGGCGCATCAAGCCCTGCGGCGGGGCGATTCCCCCGCGCCTCATTCGCGATTTCGACATTCCGGAAAGCCAGATCGTCGCGCGCGCGCAATCGGCGCGCATGGTCTCGCCCTCCAATGTCGAGGTCGACATGCCCATCGAGGGCGGCTCGGTCGGGATGGTGGACCGCGAACACTTCGATGAGTTCCTGCGCGAGCGCGCCGCCGAAGCGGGCGCCGAACGCGTCGACGGGGAGTTCATCGCAATCGAGCGCGACGAGGCCGGCGGCGCGATCGTCTGTTTCCGCAAGAAGGGAGCGGCGAAAGACGCGCCGCCCGAGCGCGTGCGCGCACGCACCGTAATCGGCGCGGACGGAGCGCGTTCGCGCGTCGCACGGGACGCGGGCGTCGACAAGGAGCCCACGAGCGTTTTCGCCTATCACGAAATCATCCGGTCTCCCGAGGGCGGCGATGCGGCGTTCGACGGCTCGCGGTGCGACATCTATTATCAGGGCCGCTTATCGCCTGATTTTTACGCTTGGATTTTTCCCCATGGCGATACGACGAGCGTCGGCGTCGGCAGCGCTCAGAAGGGCTTCTCGCTGCGCGGCGCCGTCGGCGAACTGCGCGCCGACGCCCGCCTTGCGCAAGCTGAAACGCTGCGCTGCGAGGGGGCGCCGATCCCGCTCCGGCCACGGAAGAAATGGGATAACGGCAGGGATGTCATTCTCGCCGGCGACGCCGCCGGCTGCGTCGCCCCGGCGTCCGGCGAGGGCATTTATTACGCGATGCTCGGCGGGCGCAAAGCCGCCGAAGCCGTCGACGAACTCCTTGAGACCGGCGACGAAAAGGCGCTCGCCCGGGCCCGAAAGGCTTACATGAAGGAGCACGGCAGGGTCTTTTGGGTGCTTGGCGTCATGCAGCATTTCTGGTACCGCAGCGACAAGCGGCGGGAGCGTTTCGTCAATATCTGCCGCGACGAGGACGTTCAGAAACTGACCTGGGACGCCTATATGAACAAGCGGCTCGTGCGGGCCAAGCCCGCTGCGCACGTTAGGATCTTCTTCAAGGATCTCGCCCACCTGACGGGGATCGCGTCGCTGCAGCGATGATCCGGCCGGGCGAGGTTTTCAACCGGAGGCGGCCGCTACTCGTCGCGGCCGCAGCCGCGTTCGCCGTCAGCATGCTCGGCGGCGCGGCGACGAAAATCGGTCCCTGGTACAGAAGTCTTGAAAAGGCCGCGCTCAACCCGCCCGACTGGGTATTTCCTCCTGCCTGGACGATCATTTACGCCCTTTGCGTCGTCGCCGCCGTCATCGGTTGGCGCAAGGCGCGCGACAGCAGGGACCGCGCTTTTCTGATCTCACTGTTTTTCGTCAACGCGCTGTTCAACGTCGCCTGGAGTTTCCTGTTCTTCACCTTTCAACGGCCCGATTGGGCCCTCGCGGAAGTCGTCACCCTTTGGGCTTCCGTCGCGGCGCTGATTGCTTTCTTTTCGCGGTTTTCGCGCATCTCCGCTCTCTTGCTGGCGCCCTATCTCGTTTGGGTGAGTTATGCGGCCTATCTCAATTACGAGGTCGTCCGGCTCAACGCTCCGTTCAGCTGAGCCGATCGCCCTTCTGCGGGATCAGGTGACAAGTCCCCCGCACAGGCTGACGAGGGGGTCGCCCTATTCCTCCGGCGGCAGAACGAGGAGGTCGATTTCGGCCCGAAGCAGACAGGCTTCGGAAACGCTTCCGAGGGTGAATCGCTTGAAGGCCGTTTTGCGGCGGGCGCCGACGACCAGAAGGTCGGCTTTCGCTTCCGCGGCCGCCTCGAGTACCGTGTCCGGCGTGTTGTACAGGATGGGTTTGACGACGGCCTGATCCGGCTTGAGGCCGGCTTCGTCCATCAGCTTGCTGACGGCGGGCATGACCGTTTTTTTCTCTTCTTCAAACATCGCCTTCAGTTCCGCAAGCGACGCGCCCGCGCGGCGCATCAGGTGAAACTGGCCGGCCTCGTAGGCGAAGACCGGAATGATGCAGTCGTTCGGGGAAAGGTCGAGCTTCTGAAAGCGCCGGATATGACTGATCCCCTCTTCGGCGAGGTCGACCGCGACGACGGCGCGGTCATAGCCCTTCGGCTGCGGCGCGCGCACGACGAGCACCGGGGTCGACCCGACGCGGATCATGCGTTCGGCTGTCGTCCCGACGAAGGCGTTGCGCATGGGATCGCGCCGATGGGAGCCGACGACGACGAGCTCCGCCGCGCTCTCGCCGGCCGCCTCGGCGATCGCCTCGTGCGCCTCGCCGCGTTTCAGTGAGATGACGCAGTCGACGCCATTGCTCCTTGCGTCTTCCGCCATCTCCTCAAGCTGCGCGGCCGCGGCGCTTTCGTGGCCTTCCGCTATTCGCGAGGGAAGATCGTGGTCCATGATGTGGAGGAGCGTCAGCCTAGCGCCGTGCGCCTTGGCGAGGGCGATCCCGCGGGTCGCTGCGCGGCTTGATCTTTCGGAGAAATCTGTAGCGAGAACAATTGATTTCATCAGGAGCTCCTTATCCCGTGGACGAGGTGAAGAAGGGCGCGCCGCTGGCGCGGCGGACGCGCGCAACAGATGAGCGCGAGCATACACGGCCGAACGCCGCGCAAAAAGAGCAAGAGCAGGCGCGAGCGAGCTTTCAGCCATGGCGCCGCGGGCGCGCTGCATCCGGATCCCCCTGGCGCGGAGACTTTGGCAAGCGGACGCGCTGTGATGGTCGAGGCTGGCGCCTCAGAAGCTATTGCGGATCTCCTCGGCTGACACCGCATCCGGATAGCCGAACTCCAATCGGCGAATACGCTCATCCATGCGCGTATTAAAATTCAGATCAACCGCCAGCTGGTCAATGATGATGTCGCTGGTCTGCACCGCCCGCCGGTAATCGCTGCGGTAGAGACGAAACCGCTTCCACTTTCGGGACCGCAGCCAGCCATTGAGAAAAGCACCGGCGAGAAAAGCACCGGCTTCCCGAGCCTGTTCCTTGCCGAGGTCGGTCAGCTTAATGTCGGGGTCTGCGATTGCGCCGTGCAGTGTCTTGTCGAGGTAAGTCTGTGATTGGCTATGGCGCACGAACAGGATGCGCAAGGGCGCCGGTTCTCCGATTTTTACTTTCAGACTGCCGAGCTGAAAGCGGAAATTCATCCGTGTTTCCTTTCGGACCTCACGCTTAATTCGGCGGAAAGACTTCAATCTCAGCTATCGCCTGCACTTCGAACCCGCCATTTGGATAGTTGAAATAGACCCGGATCTCATACGGCCCTGCCGCATTCGGAGCCACGAAGGACCAGTCGCCCTTAGTGACGCCTTGCGTGTAAACCCAGTTGGCGCCCCACTCTTCGGGCGGCGTGTCTTTCGGCGCCAGCGTGATCCAGTCGGTGCGATTGCCAGGCAGGCCAGACACCGAAAAGGCCACGGCATCTCCCTGCTGGTAGCGCCTCTTGTCGACCGCGATCTGTGGCGGTTGCGGCGGCGGCGCTGCTTGCGAGGCAGGCTGTTGCACCGACGTCTCAGCAACACGCGCGGCCACAGGTTCACGCCCATCGGTATGTCCGGCCTTATCATCAAGTTCAGGAGGAACCCCTGTCGCCGACGGAGGGGGCTGCGTGTCGGGGAGGATTTCAGCGGTTTCGTTGCAAGGCACGGGTCCGTAATAGGCTGGAAGCGGCGAATTTCCATCCGATGGATCTGTCATGGGCTTCAAAGCCTGGAAGAATGATTCCTCTTCGGCCGCTGAAAAAACGAGTCCGCGCTCGGTGAAGGAATAAGATGTCTCATACGCAGCCAGGAAATCGTCGCCGGCGCGCTGCTGAAGGTAAGGCGTCACGTCCATCGCCGTAATACTATGAACGCCGTCCACGCCGGAAAAATATGAGATACTCAGCACATAGAGCTTGTAATCATCAGCGGCCTCGCCCTGCTCGGGCTCCATCGACGTTTGATAGGCTGCTGTGAAATATTGAAGGGTCCCAACGGTTTCATCAGTCCTGGCCCTTTCAACAAAGACGGGCACTGATTCTTTCATCTTGAGATAAGTCGGTTGAGACATGTCGACGATTTGCGCAATCTCGCCATTGATTTCCCGGGGTTCTTTGAAATGGACGAACGCCCCGAACACCGCCAGCCGGACGTCGCTTGCTTCGGCGCCGTCCACCGACAAGCGATAGGTGTTGGTGTCGCCAGCTGTGTATCTGACCACTGGCCCGTCAATCCGTTCAAGCTGAAGGGGATTGGTGATCTTTGCTACAGGTCCATAACACCCATCAAGATCGGGGATCGTCATTCCCAGAGGAAAGTCCGGCATTTCGCCAAAACTAGCCGTATCCGGAATGTCTCCGCCGTCGCAGGCCGCAAGTGAGATTGCGCTTATGGCGATTGCCTTAAAGGCAAGCGTGCGGTGGCCGCTCGCCCTCATCGATCGCACCAGAACGCCATCCGTTTTTCGGATCATTTTGGTCTCCCAAACAAGGACTTCCATCTACAAATTTGAAGGAGGGTTGCAAAGGTCCGCCCGTGGACCCAGAGCAGATATGAGCGTGTTCCTGTGGCGTCCGCTTACGGCGAATTTGGGTCGGTTGCGGATGCGCTGCAGATCGTCCAATCTGGTGCCGTCCCGCCAATTGTTGGTGTTGACCGATCTGTCACCAGGACGGCGTTCAATCGATCACGCATATTAAGAGATTGGCCCAAAAACGAATGGCGCACCCGAGAGGATTCGAACCTCTGGCCTCCGCCTTCGGAGGATCTACTACGACTTTTCCGAAACATGCGATAGAGCACGTCTTTATACGATAAAGCGTTGAAACACATTGTCTTTCTGAAGCGCTCCGCCGAAGTCTCTATCCAAATACAGGCCGCGATTTCCGCCCTGCTGCTTACGCGGTGCTTACGCGGGACCGGCCGGAAGGTGCGACTTCTCATGCCAAAACTCACCAAGCGCGTCGTGGACGCGGCCGAAGTCCGAGAAAAGGATTATGTCATCTGGGATGACGAACTGCCCGGGTTCGGACTGCGCGTCTTCAAATCAGGAAAGCGGAGTTACGTTCTCCAATATCGGGCTGCCGGTCGATCGCGCCGCTACGCGATCGGGTTGCACGGGGTCTGGACACCCGAAACGGCCCGGAAGGAAGCGCGGGTCCAACTCGGAAAAGTCGCACAAGGAGAGAATCCCGCCGAGGAGCGTCAGCTCAATCGCAACGCCATGACGGTCAAACAACTGGCCGATCAGTACATCAAGGCGATGGAAGCCGGTCTCATCCTCGGCAAAGGCGGACGCCCGAAGCGACCCTCCACGATCGAGGTCAACATCGGCCAAATCCACGGTCATATCGTTCCCCTGATCGGCAAGCGGCGGGTCCAAGACCTGACCAAAGCCGATGTCACGAAGATGATGAATGATGTGATCGCGGGGAAGACGAAGGCCGTTCGCAAGACCGGGAAAAAGCGCGGCAAGTCGATACTCCGAGGCGGCCGCGGCACGGCGAGCAAATGCGTCGGCCTCACGGGCTCCATGCTCA
>CAZBOC010000064.1:0-11942 GCA_964493225.1 uncultured Caulobacterales bacterium
AAGTTCGTCGACTTCCTTAACGAAGATCGCGCCGCGGTCGCGCAGCGTGTCGACGACCCGCTTGTTGTGAACGATTTCGTGGCGCACGTAGACCGGCGCGCCGTATTTTTCCAGGGCGCGCTCGACGATGTCGATCGCGCGTTCGACGCCGGCGCAAAATCCGCGCGGCTGGGCGAGGATCACGCGCAAAGGCGTGGCGTTTTCGGTCATCGGAAGGTCCCTTTCACTGCCCCGCTAGCCCCATTTACAGCTGATCCCGCCTTATTTCACGACCTTCGCCGCATCGCAACCGTCACGCCGGCGCTCCCCTGTCACTTTTGCGCGGGTGTAGCCTTGGCGCAATCACCCCGCGAAGCCGGCCCGCGCGCGTGTCGCAAAGGGGAAGGGGGCGGCCCTCGGCCGGGTTGGCGGCGAGGGCCGCCTCGTGTACTTTCCTCAATCGGGGAACGCCGGCTGCGACCGGGCGATGGAGGGGTGCGGACCATGCTGAAATTTTTTCAGGGCCGGAACGCGGCTGCGACGTCCGGCGCGTGGCCGAAGGAGGCCATCGTCGAGGGCCTTCGCAATCGCTTCGACGGCGTCAGTCATCTGGGCGACGACCGGGGTTTCAGTCTTTACGGCGTCAACGATCACGAACTCAATTTCGTCGTCGCGCTTGTCGAGGTGCACGGAGCGCCTGATCAGGTGGTCGAAATCGGTTTTCTCTCCCGCTTCGTCGGCTTCGACGTGCACCAGCACGACGTCGAACTCATCAACCGGAACTTGCACATTTCCGTTTCCGCCCTCGAACGCGGGGATCTCATTCTCGTCGGCGGCGTGGCGGCGGAAGGCGCGTTCGACGCGACGAGTTTCTCTCTGCTTCTCGACACATGGAAGCGGGACGTCATGATCGTCCTGCAAACGCTGCAGGGCGGCCTCGCCATGATGTCGGCCTTCACCGGGGCGCGGGCCGAAAAGGTCCGCGCCTTCGCCGAAAATCGCGCCCCCGGAAACAGCGGCGCGAGCGCCCCGGCGGACCTCTTCAGGGCCTATTTCGGGGACGGCGCAAAACGCGCGCTCTGCACCGCCTGCGAGGGACGCGGGCGGCTCGGTTTCGTCGCGCGGCGTTGCGCGGACTGCGACGGCCGCGGCCTCGTGAGGGCCGCCCGCCGGTCCGCCGGTTGAGCCGGCGCGGGCGAACGGTTATGCCGTCGCACACCTCCTTCCACCGCAACCGAACGCGACAGGCGTTCACCAGCGCGCCATGACCGCATTCGAGATTCGCATCAGGGAAACCGCCGAGCTCATCGAGGACGCGCTCGACGCGTTCCTGCCGACCGGGGAGGGACCTCTCGGACGGGTCGTCGACGCGATGCGCCACGGCAGCCTGAACGGCGGCAAGCGCCTGAGGCCGTTCCTCCTGATCGCGGCGGCCGACATGTTCGAGGCGCCGCGCGCGCGGTCCGTCCGGGCGGGCGCCGCCGCGGAGATGATCCACTGTTACAGCCTCATCCACGACGATCTGCCGGCCATGGACGACAGCGACCTGCGGCGCGGCAGGCCGTCCGTGCACAGGGCGTTCGACGAGGCGACCGCGATCCTCGCCGGCGACGCGCTGTTGACCCAGGCCTTCGAGATCCTCGCCGAGCCGGCGACCCATCCGGATGCGGAGATTCGCGCGAGCCTGGCGCTCGAACTGGCGCGCGCCTCCGGCAGGGCGGGCATGGTGGGTGGCCAGATGATCGATATCTATGCGGAACAAAAGGACTTCGATCTCGCCGCGATCGAGGAGCTTCAGCGCCTGAAGACGGGCGCGCTGATCCGGTTTTCCGCGCTTGGCGGCGGGATCATCGGCGGCGCGAGCGACGACGACTGTTCGGCGCTTGCAGACTATGCGGAGGATCTCGGCCTCGCCTTCCAGATCGTCGACGATCTCCTCGACGCCTTCGGCGACGCCGAGGCGCTCGGAAAACCCGTCGGTCAGGACACGGACATGGACAAGGCGACCTTTCTTAAGATCCTCGGCCCCGAGGCCGCGCGCGACAACGCCAGATCCCTCGTGGAGAGCGCGAAGGCCCATCTCGACCGTTTCGGCGCGGCGGCCGATCCGTTGAAGGGGGCGGCCGACTTTGTCTTCCAGCGAAAAACCTGACCGGCGCGCGCGCCGGGAGGGGGCGAGCGCGCCGGACGGGCGGCGTTATTTTTCGGCCCGGGCGCGCAGGTCGAGGGCCGCGTCGATCACGTGGAAGACATAGTTCTGTTCAACGACGCCGCCGAAAAGATAGGCGTGCGGACCGTTCGCGTAGATCGCAACGTCCTGACCGCCATGGGTTTCGCCGGGGGCCGGGATCAACGCCTGCTGGCGGTAGCTTAAATCGGAGACTTCTTCGGCAGTCGGCTCCGGACGCTCGCCGTCCTTCGCGCCCTCGCCGAAAAACACCGAGCCCGGGCCGTTGGCGTAGACGAGCGTTGTGTAGGCCCTGCCGTCGCCGGCCATGGCCGGCGCGTTCGCGTCGCCGGGCTGCGTTGCGAGCCCCAGGATATCGTTTCCCCGCGCCGGGTAGCCCTGGAAGGCGATGGTGTGTCCGTGGTCGGCGGTCGCGATGACGAGCGTGTCGGCGGCGTCGGTCATCTCCATGGCGATTTCCACGGCTTCGGCGAATTCCTGCGTGTCGATAAGCGCGCGCGCCGCATTTCCGGCGTGGTGCGCATGATCGACGCGGCCGGCCTCGACCATCAGAAAGTATCCGTCGTCGTCTTTCGAGAGCACACGGATCGCTTTCTCCGTCATAGCGGAGAGCGAGGGCTCGCCTCCGGCGTCGGCCTCGCGATCGGCCTCGTATTCCATGTGGGAGCGCTCGAAGAGACCGAGAATGCGCGCCTCGTCGCCGGCGGCCTCGAACGCTTCGGTATCGAACACCGCGAGGTGGGCTTCGGATTTCGCCGCCCACTCCTCGGCGAGGTTGCGTCCGTCCCGGCGACGCCCCTTTTCGCCCTCGTCTTCCGGGTCGCCGACGTCGGCGGGGAGAAAGTTGCGGCGTCCGCCGCCAAGCGCGATTTCGAGCCCGTCCCCATAGGGAAAATCAATCAGCTGCGCGGCGATGTCCTTGCAGCCCTGTTCCTGCGCCGCTTCGGGAAGATCTACGTCCGCCTCCCAGTTGCGGTCCGCCGAGTGGGCGTAGACCGCGGCCGGCGTCGCGTGGGTCAGCCGCGCGGTGGAGATCACGCCCGTCGCCATGCCCGCTTGTTCCGCAAGTTCGCCAATGGTCGCGACGGACGCGCGCTGCGCGCCGACGCAGTCGCCGCGTTCGGCTGCGTCCGAAATCGACAGGACGCCGGCTTTGGTCTTCACGCCCGCCACCATGGCCGTCATCGTGCCGGCGCTGTCGGGCGTCTGCGCGTCGGTGTTGTAGGTCTTGGCGAGCGCCACATAGGGGAACCGCTCAAACGACAGCGCATTCTCCTCGCCGGACATGCCCTTCTGCTGGCCGTCATAGATGCGCGCCGCCGTGACCGTCGTGGGGCCCATGCCGTCGGCGACGAACAGGATGACGTTCTTCGCCTTGTCCGCATTCGGCGTGACGGCCATCCGGGCGGCGAGGGTTTTCCGCCCCTCCTCGAACCAGGCGTCGTCCGCTGGCGCTGGCGCCGGCGCCGGCGCTTTTTGGGCCGCAGCGGCGCAGGCCGCCGTCGCGGCGAGCGTCGCAGCGCTGCACAGACGCCGGGCCGTCGCACCAATTTCCGACAAATTCGCGGTCAATCGCATGGTGATGGTCTCCATTGTTTCCGCAAGGGGGCATAGCGGTTCTTTGTGACGCTTGAACGACAGGGAGGCGGGCGGACCTCTCCCAGCTGACAAAAAGATCGGGCGCGGCGCGCTTTATCGCGCCGGGGCGCCCGACCCTCCTTCAAAGCGCCCTCAGTTTCGTTAAAAAGGGAACGCAGACAAGATCGGCGGCGAATGATGACCACGGCGAAAGCGAGCGAGATATTCGATCCGATATCGACGGCGAAGGCCGCCGTGCGCCGGCTGCTGGGCGAAGCCGGCTTTTTCAGCCTGTTCGTCAATCTCCTGATGTTGACCGGACCGATCTACATGCTCCAGATGTATGACCGCGTCCTCTCCAGCCGAAGCGTCGAAACGCTTGCGGTGATCACCGGACTGACAGTCGTTCTGTTCGCTGCGATGGGCCTTCTTGATTTCGCGCGCGGCGCGCTCCTCTCGCGCTCGGGCGCGCGCTTCGAAGACGAACTGAAGCCCGTCACGTTCGATATTTCCATGGACGCGGCGCGCGTCGGGGCCGGCGGTTCCGACCAGGCGATGAAAGACCTGCGCCAGATCAGGCAGTTCGTCGCGAGCCCGGCGCTGACGGCCGTCTTCGACGCTCCCTGGACGCCGATATTCCTGGCGATCGTATTCCTGATGCACTGGCTCCTCGGCATCGTCGCGCTCGCTGGTCTGGTCGTGCTGCTGGGGCTCGCCATCATCAACGAGCGTTCGTCCCGCGCAGCCATGCGCCGGGCCCAGACCGTCACGAACGAGACGGATCGGCTGGCGCTTTCCGCGCTGCGCAACGCCGCAGCGGCCGACGCCATGGGCATGCGCGGGAGCCTCAGGAGGCGCTGGCTCGGGCTCAGCGGCGCGGCTTCGGACCAGAACGTGCTTGCGACCGACGCCATCGGCGGGCTGACGGCCGCGTCCAAGGCGACGCGGCTTTTCCTTCAGTCGGCGATCCTCGGCACGGGCGCGCTGCTCGCCATCAAGGGCGACGTGACCCCGGGCGTGATGATCGCCGCATCAATCATCACGGGGCGCGCGCTGGCGCCCATCGAGGTCGTCACCAGCCAGTGGCGCAACTTTGCGTTGACGAGCGCGGCCTACAAGCGGCTCAAGAAATTCATCGCGGTCGCGCCGCCGGAAAGCGAGCGCACTGCGCTGCCCGCCCCGCGCGGAGAGGTCATGGTCGAAAAGCTCTACTGCCAGCCCGGCGGCGCGCGCAAACCGGTCGTGAAGAACGTTTCGTTCAAGATCGCAGCCGGCGAAGCGATCGGGATCGTCGGCCCCAGCGCAGCCGGCAAATCAACGCTGGCCCGCGCCATCGTCGGCGTCGAGACGCCCCGGGCCGGCGAAGTCCGTCTCGACGGGGCGAGCCTCAGCCACTGGGACCGCGACGCGCTCGGGCCGCATCTCGGCTTTCTGCCCCAGGAGGTCGAGCTTTTCGCGGGAACCGCGGCGCAGAACATCGCGCGGTTCTCCGACAATCCGGACGCTGAAAAGGTCATCGCCGCAGCCAAGGCAGCCGGCGCCCACGAAATGATCCTGACATTTGAAGACGGATACGATACCGAGATCGGCGAGCGGGGCGCGCATATCTCCGCCGGTCAACGCCAGCGCCTCGGCCTTGCAAGGGCGCTTTACGGCGATCCGGCCCTCGTCGTGCTCGACGAGCCGAACGCCAATCTCGACGGCGAGGGAGAGGCGGCGCTCGCCAGGGCCGTCCAGGGCCTCAAGGCCCGCGGCGCGACGACCGTCATCGTCGCTCACCGACCGAGCGCCATCGCGTTCGTCGACAAGCTGCTTCTTCTGGTCGACGGCGAGGTGCGCGCCTTCGGCCCGCGCGATGAAATCCTGCAGAAAATCGCGCCGAACCAGGTGGCGGCCTTCCGCAAGCCGACCGAGGCGACTGAGGGAGAGCCACGTGGCGTCGCCGGAAAATCCTGATCCTGAAATTCGGAACGGCGCGGGCGGAGCGTCGCGAAAACCTGAGGGCCCGCCGGCGGAAACGGCCGGGGGCGGGGCCGGAGCGGTCGGCGAGAAGGTCGTCCAGACGTCCGGGGATGGCGCGGGCGGTGCGACAACCGGAGAGCGAGCGTCGCCGGGCGGCAAGTCGCCGCGCGCTGCAGCGAAATCGACCCTGCCGCGATCCGCCGCGAGGCGTCCGAGGACCGAGCGTTTCTATGCGCGCCTCGGCGTCAGCGTGATTGCGGCCGTCTTCGGCGGGGCGGCGGTCTGGTCCGTGGCCGCGCCGATCGACGGCGCAATCGTCGCTTCCGGTCAGGTCGTGGTCGAATCGAACCGCAAGGCGGTCCAGCATCTTGAAGGCGGCATGGTCGGCGAGATTCTCGTGCGCGAAGGCGATCAGGTCTCGGCCGGCGAGGTCGTCGCGCGACTTCAAGATACCACGCAGTCGGCCAATCTCGCGCTGATAGACAGTCAGTTGACCGAGCTTTACGCCCGACGCGCCCGCCTCGAGGCCGAGCGCGACGCCGCGGACGTCGTGCCGCCGGCGCGGGGCGTTGCGGAAATCCTCGCCTCGCCAGGTTTCGGGGATAAGCAGGCGGGCCAGCGCCAGCTTTTCGAGGCGCGCCGCACGACGCGCGCGACGCAGGTGGCGCTTCTGGAAGAACGGATCGTTCAGCAGAACGAGCGGATCGCCGGTCTGGGCGCCCAGATCCGATCCCTGCGCCAGCAGCAAAGGCTGATCACCGACGAACTGGAAGGCGTGCGCGAACTCCATGAACAGGGCTTCGCGCCCAAGACGCGGGTGCGCGAGCTTGAACGCGAAAGCGAACGCCTGCGCGGGGAAAGCGGCGCCCTGCAGGCGTCGACGGCGGAGGCGGAAAGCATCATCGCAGAGGCGCGCCTTGAAATCGGCCGTCTGAAGGAGGCGGGCCGGGAAGAGGCCATTACGGAGCTGCGCGACGTCGAAGTCTCGATCGCTGAACTGGAGGAGCGTCGGATTGCGGCGGCGGACGCCTTTCGCCGCACCGAGATTATCGCGCCCCAGGCGGGACGCGTGATCGGACTTTCGATTCACACCGTCGGCGGCGTCGTTCAGCCCGGCGCGCCCTTGATGGAGATCGTCCCCGAGGGCGACCGTCTGCGCATCGCGGCGCGGATCGCCCCGCAGGACGTGGACAAGGTGCGCCCCGGCCAGGAAACGCTGATCCGCTTCACCGCCTTCGGCGCGCGGCGCACGCCGGAAGCGCTCGGCGCCGTCGCCACCGTCTCCGCGGACAGCCTCGTCGACGAAACGACCGGCGCGGCGTATTTCCTGGTTTTCATCGAGATCCCCGAAGGCGAGGAACTTCTGACCGTGCTCGGGGGCGAACCCCTGCGGCCCGGCATGCCGGTCGAGACCTTCATCCGCACCGGAAAACGGTCCGCGATCAGCTACTTCCTGAAGCCCCTGACCGACTCCGTTGCGCGTTCCCTTCGCGAGGAGTAGTCGACAAGTCGCATAAGCGGCGGCCGCCTGAGGCGGCTGCCCCGGGAAAGGGAGTGCGACCATGTCGGATGAATTGAAGTCGATTGCTGCGAAGTTTTTCGAGTATTGCCGTTCGGGCGAAGCAGAAGCGTGCCTTAACGACCTTTACGCCGCCAATGCGGTTTCTGTCGAAGCCGCGTCCATGCCCGGGGCCGACAGCGCCGAAGCGTCAGGCCTGGACGCGATCCGCGCCAAACATGCCTGGTGGAACAATGCGATGGACGTTCATTCTTCGAATGCGGAAGGGCCATTTTATCATGGCGCAGATCGTTTCGGCGCAATATTCGAAATTGACGTGACGAATAAGGAAACGAATGAACGCACACAGATGAAAGAGCTGGGCGTTTATACGGTCTTGGACGGAAAAATCGTCCGCGAGGAATTTTTCTACGACTTTTAGGATTGAACCAGGGCGAAACCATGCTCTCGGCCGGGCGAGCCCTTCAGCCAGGCGAGGATATCGAAGTCCGATCTTCGAGTTTATGGGGTGAAAAAAGAAGGCGGCGTCGCCGCCGCCTTCCAAAGTCCGATTGTCGATCGGTTTAGAGTTCGAGCTCGAGCTCGTCGCCGATGGACGTCGTGAAGTTCAACTCGCCCGTCCGGCAGAGGAAGAGCAGGAGGTCGGACTGACGACCGCTCAGATTGTTGACCGTATGACCGCCGAAGCGACCCGGATCGCACGAACGCGCTTTCAGCGAGAATGCGTCGTTGCCGTTGTCGCCGTAGTCGGAGAAGAGGTCGCCCGGGCTCCAGAGGAGACGGTCGACGTCAACTTTGTCGCCCTGCGCTTCCGGAATGTAGAACGACCACGTCAGGTCGCCGCGGCCGAAATCGGTAAGCGGGCCCTGACCTTCGCCGCTGGCGCGGTAGCAGATCATGTCGCCGGACTGCTGGTTCAGGATGTCAGCAAACTTCTGCATGCTGACGACGGCTTCGCCGTTGTTCACCCAGGGAGCAAGATCGAACGAGCAGAAGCCGTCCTGGCTGTTCTGCGTGTTCTCCAGAAGGAGGATGCCCGAGGTGTACGGAACCGGCGCCGAGGCCGGCGTATCCGGGATGCCCGTGACGCGGAACACCGACTGGACTCTCTTGTCGGGGGCGGCGACCCAGTCAAACGGACCGAAATTCAGGCCGTGGCGCACGATCCGCCAGGCGTCTTCGATCGGCGCCTGAAGGACGTAGTTCGGGAAGAACATGTTGATGTCGTTCGGACGGTCGACGAAGTCGATGACGTGCTGCGTCAGAGCAATTTTTTGCGTTCTGATCGGCTCAAGCTCGTTGGAGATGATTTTCAGCATCACCTGACCTTGCTGCTTGCCGTTGTCGACAGGCTCACCGCCGAGGCCGAAGCAGTCGATCACTTCCTGGGAGTTGAGCACCCAGGTCGCCAGGTTGTTGTCGAAATCGAGGGCCGCGAACTCCTCGCAGCCGACCATGACAACGCCGGCAATGCCGTCAAAGCCGGCAGGGAACTCATACTGCAGCGTGTAGGTCTCGATATCGGTGACGTCCGTCAGACGCTCGCGGAGGTCGAATTTTTCTTTCGCATTGAAGATGTGGTTGTGGATATCGAACGGCACGACGCCGAACTCGATCATGTTGACTTCGGTCAGGCCCTTGTTCTGAATGCCTTCCGGCTTGAGGAAGAGCTCGAAGGGATCGGAGACCGTACCGATATCGACTGACACGTCGTTGGTGATCGCCGTCGCCTGGAACGACGGGCCGACGCATTCGGCGGCCGGACCGTGGTCGGCCGTGTTGACCGTACGCGTATTCTGGATGTCGCCGACGAAGGTCGTAAACTTGATCTCAATGTTCAGCACGCCGCAAGCGCGAAGCTCGACGGGCAGGACGAAACCGATCGACGTTTCAGAGTCTTCATTCGGCGTCAGGAAGAACTGGGCCGTTTTCGAACCGCGCTGGATTTCCTGGCCGTTCGGGAAGCCTTCCGCGGATTCTCCGAAGAGGCCGTCGCTGCCGGGGCGAACGATCTGGTTCGGCGAAATGTCTTCTTTATAGATGGCGTCAGCCGTACCCTGCAGGCTGATTTCAACGAAGTACTGTTCGTCGCCCGAGAAGGTCGCGATGCCGGTCGGCTGCTTGGTTTCGGGATCAATGTCGAAGACGTCGACTTCGATGTGCGTTTGAAGCGGCTTATCCGCCGTCGTGACGCGGTGCAGCGTGTAGAAGATCTCGTCTTCGGACGTAACCTTCGTCGGGAAGTCCGCATTGAGGCCTGTCGGGCCGTCGGGGACGTTGTCGTCCATCAGATCGACGGCCGGGTCGTTGCCCTGGTTGACATCGACGATCTCGATTTTCAGGGCGCCGGCGTGCGCTACGCCAGCCATGATGCTCGCCGCGCAGGTTGCGCCAAGCAGTTGTTTCATAGTCACCATTACAAGTTCTCCATTGGTTGCAATGGGAACCCTTTAGACAGGACGGACCGATCCCCCACATCATTCGCCGAGGCGACAATACCGTTCGTTCACCGATCTGTTGGGGCTGTTTTGGATTGGCGAACCGAACGGCGCCCGGACGGCTGAAAAGCCAGTCGCCGGACTTGTCCACTCAGCGATACGCGAAACGTCGACCTTCCCCCTAATGTTCCCACCGACACCACCATTACGGTTTGTACAGAATTTTATCAAGAGATTTCCGAAAATTTATTTGAAATTTTAGATGAATCAACTTTCCGGGGTGATTCAAGTCACAATACCGGTTTCAGGCGAACGGCTTCGAAGGCGGGCCGTTCGGGCGTGCGGTTGCCGGCGATCGGCGTTTGCAGGGGCGGAGACAGGCTGCGCCAAAAAGGCGGGATGCAAAGAGGCGCGGAAAAAAAGAGGAAAAAAAGAAAAAAAAGAGGGCGGCGTCTCCGCCGCCCTCTCAGACTGACCTGCGGCCAGACTTAGTTGGCTTCCGATCCCGGCGGGATGCAGAGCGCGAGCAGGATGTCGGCCTGGGCGCCGGACAGGTTGTTCGCCACGTGCGGGCCGAAGCGGCCGGCGTCGCAGGAACGCGCCTTGATAGAGTTCGAGTCGTTGCCGTTGTCGCCGTAGTCGGCGAAGACGTCGCCCGGGCTCCAGAGGAGACGGTCGACGTCGACCTTGTCGCCTTCCGAAGTCGGGATATAGAACGACCACGTCATGTCCGCGCGGCCGAAGTCGTCGAGCGGGCCGAGGCCTTCGCCGTCGCGGAAGCAGAGCGGGTTCGAGACGATGTCCTCAAACTTCTGCAGGTTGACGACGACTTCGCCGTTGGTGATGCCCTGGTCGGCGAGGTCGAACGGGCAGACGCCGTCGGCGCCGGTCTGCGAGTTCTCGATCATGAGAACGCCCGACGTGTAAGGCGCGGCGGCGTCAGGCGGCGTATCGGGGATGCCCGTGACGCGGAAGACCGACTGCACCTTGGAGCCCGGGTCGGCGACCCAGTCGAACGCGCCGAAGTTCAGGCCGCGACGAATAATGCGGAACGCATCTTCCAGCGGGTCTTGCAGGGTGATGCCCGAAACCAGCATGTTGAGGCTGTCGTCGTCCTGCATAAAGGCCGGCATGTCGAACGTGACGCTGTGGTCGGACAGGGCCACGGCCTGCTGAACGATCGGATCATCGACGGCCACCGTCGCCATCAGTTTCAGGATCGCTTCGCCATCGAACATGAGGTCGGCGTCATCGGTCGGCGCCGTGATGCCGAAGCACGTCGCGATATCCGATTCGTCGAGCGTGAACGTCGCGACGACGCCGTCGAAGTCGGCCGTCGAGCAGACGGAACCGCCGGGACCGTCGAGCAGGACGAACGCCGACGTGTCGAGGCCGTCAACATTCTCGAACGTGTACTGGAGCGTATACTCTTCGATATCCGTCACGTCGAAGACGCGCGCGCGCAGTGAGCTCGCGTCGCCGTTTTCCTCATTTTTCTTCTTCGCGTCGAACACGTCGTGGATGATCTTCAGGTCGACCATGCCGAATTCGACCATGTTGGAAAGGTCGAAGCCTTTCCCGCTCGTGCCGTCGGGCGCGATGAACATGGAGAACGGATCAGCCGCGTCGCCGAGGTCGACGAGGACGTCGTTCGTGATGGCCGTCGCAATGATCGAATCATTCTCCGGATCGCAGGTCGCGATCGGGTCATTGTCGCCCGTGCCCGTCGTGACGGTCCGCACGTTCTGGAACGTGCCGACGAAGGTCGTGTAGCTGATGCGGACGTTGAAATCGCCGCAGTTGCGCAGCTCGACCGGAAGCGTGTAGCCGATGGCGGATTCGGAGACTTCGGAAGGCGTCAGGAAGAAAGAGGCGGCTTTCGTGTCTTCCTTGATCAGCGCGCCGGCCGGGAAGCCTTCAGCCGATTCGGAATAGACTTCGTCCGTACCGGGGCGAACGATTTCGTTCGGTGAAATGTCCAGCTTGAAGACCGGGTCGGCCATGCCGAGGAGTTCAATGTCGACCTTGTAGACTTCGTCGCCGGAGAAGGTCGGGAGGCCGGAAGCGGCGCCCGTCGCAACGTCCGTGTCGTAGGTTTCAAGCTCGACATGGAGTTGCAGCGGCTTGTCGGCCGTCGTGATCCGCTGCGGCGTGTACACGATCGGCTCTTCAACCGTCGTTTCCGTCGTTTCAATACGCAGAGTTCCGACCGGGCCTTGCAGCGTTCCGTCGCCGTCCATGCCGTCGGCGGCGTCGGGTCCGTTAACGTTGATGACCC
>CAZBOC010000065.1:0-8217 GCA_964493225.1 uncultured Caulobacterales bacterium
CGTTCGCATACTGAACTACTCGGGAAGCGGGATCTAGACGACCTTCACGCAGGGCGAGGACGCGTGCCTGGCCTCGATGGTCCCTGAATTGCCGGAGGACGACAGCGACGCGGCATCGCTTCTCGTCGTCGGATCGCTTGCGGACGTGGTGGAAGATCAGTTTGCCGCGCTTTTTTCAGAGCTCGGGATCGGTCCCGCACGCTTTCTTCCGGCGCGCCGCGCCGAGGATCTGCCCCCGGTCGGTCCGAAAACGAAAATGCTCCTTGCCCAGCCATTCCTCAGAGATACGGCGGGCGCGCTGGAGAAGCGCGGGGCGACGCGGCTGCCAGCGCCGTTCCCGCTGGGCGCGGAGGGCGTCACGGCATGGCTCAAGGCCGCGGCTGACGCATTCGGGGTCGATCCCGCGCGCTTTGACGCGGTGGTCGCGGCGCCGCGCGCGCGCGCCGAGAGATCTCTCGAGCGTTATCGTGAAGCGCTCGCGGGGAAACGAATCTTCTTTTTTCCCGACTCTCAGCTGGAGGCCCCGCTGGCGCGTTTCCTCTCTCGCGAGATCGGCATGGAGATCCTCGAGATTGGCGCACCCTATTTCCACAACACGCATTTGGACGAGGAATTCAAATTGCTGCCGGCCGCCGCGCAGCTCAGCGAAGGCCAGGACGTCGAGCGCCAGCTCGACCGCGCCCGCGCGCTGCGGCCGGATATGACCGTTTGCGGCCTTGGCCTCGCAAATCCTCTCGAGGCGGAAGGTCTCGCCACCAAATGGTCGATCGAACTCGTCTTCACGCCGATACAGGGCTACGAACAGGCGGGCGACCTCGCCGAATTGTTCGCCCGCCCGCTATCCCGTCGCGAAAAGCTAGAGGTCTGATGGAACTTGCTGTCTGGACATATGAAGGGCCGCCCCATGTGGGGGCCATGCGCGTCGCCACAGCGATGAAGGACGTTCACTATGTCCTGCACGCGCCGCAGGGCGACACGTATGCCGATCTTTTGTTCACGATGATAGAACGGCGCGACCATCGCCCGCCGGTCACCTACACGACATTCGAGGCGCGCGATCTCGGAGCCGATACGGCGGAAATCTTCAAAAAGTCCGCCCACGACGCCTATGAGCGCTTCACGCCAAAGGCGATGCTGGTCGGCGCTTCGTGTACCGCTGAATTGCTTCAGGACGACCCGGGCGGCCTGGCCAAGGCGCTCGACCTGCCGGTTCCGGTGATCCCCCTTGAACTGCCGGCCTATCAGCGCAAGGAGTACTGGGGCGCTTCCGAGACGTTCTATCAGATCGTCAGGCATTTGACGGACCGGGAAGTGTCGAAACGCTCCGCCGAGACCGGTCGCGCGACGTGCAATCTCCTCGGCGCGACGGCGCTCGGCTTCCATTGCCGCGACGACGTCAAGGAGATTTCCGCCCTCCTCGCCGAGATCGGCGTGGACATCAACGTCGCCGCGCCGCTCGGCGCGGGCCCTCGCGACATCGCGCGCCTCGCGGCCGCCGACTTCAATATCGTTCTTTATCCCGAAGTCGCGGAGGCGGCTGCGCGCTGGCTCGAGCGCGAAACCGGCCAGCCCTTCACGAAGACGGTTCCCGTGGGCGTCGGCGCGACGCGCGACTTCGCGCGCGAAGTCGCCGAACTCGCCGGCCTTCCGGCGCCGGACGTCCCGGGCGGCAATCTGCCCTGGTGGTCGCGCTCGATCGATTCGAACTATCTCACTGGCAAAAGGGTCTTCATCTTCGCCGAAGGATCGCGCGCGGTCGCCGCAGCCCGCGTCGCATCGGAGGAACTCGCTTTCAACGTCGTCGGTCTCGGCTGCTACAATCGCGAACAGGCCCGCGCGCTGCGCGAAGCGGCCAAGCTCTACGACGTAGATCCGCTGATTACGGATGATTACCTCGAGGTCGAGGCGAAAATCGCAGAGGCGGAGCCGGAACTGATCCTCGGCACGCAGATGGAGCGCCATATCGCCAAGCGCCTCGGCATCGGCTGCGCGGTGATCTCAGCGCCGGCCCATGTTCAGGACTATCCCGCGCGCTACGCCCCGCAGATGGGGTTTGAAGGCGCCAACGTTCTCTTCGACACGTGGATACATCCCTTTGTCATGGGGCTCGAGGAGCATCTTCTCGGCATGTTCCGCGAGGATTTCGAATTCAACGATCAGGCCGGCCCCTCGCACCTGCGCGCCCATGCGCCGGCCGGCCCCGATGCCGCCCCGCCAGCCGCGCCCGAAAGAGCGTCCGCCGGTGAACCGTCCGCCCTTCAATGGAGCGAGGACGCGGAAAAGGAGCTCAAGAAAATTCCCTTCTTCGTGCGCGGCAAGGCCAGGCGGAACACGGAGAAATTTGCAAGCGAACGCAATCTCGCCGCCGTGACGGTCGAGACGCTTTACGAGGCGAAGGCGCATTATGGTTGATCATCCGGAAGCTGATGGCGGGAATATGGGGGCGGCGGTCCCGGTGCGCGTCGTGATCATTTCGCTGGACGCTCACCTCGCCGGCGCGCGCGCCCGCGCCGAGGCGATCGTGAAGAAGCGGTTTCCCGGGGCCAGCGTCGGCTTCTACGCCGCCACCGACTGGGCTCGCGACCCAGACCTTCTCGAAGCGTGCAAGAAAGACATCGCCCGCGCGGACATCGTCATTGCGGCGATGCTGTTCATCGAGGAGCATATCGAGCCGATCCTGCCGGCGCTGAAGGCGCGGCGCGAGCATTGCGACGCCATGCTGGGCGCCATGTCCTCGTCGGAAATCGTGAAACTGACCCGCCTCGGGCGATTTCGCATGGACAAGCCGCAGTCAGGGCCGATCGCCCTGTTGAAGCGGCTGCGCGGCTCATCGGACAAGGCGAAGACCGGCGCGCATCAGATGAAGCTTCTGCGCCGCCTTCCGAAGATCCTGAAGTTCATTCCAGGGACCGCGCAGGACGTCAGGGCCTATTTCCTGACGCTGCAGTACTGGATCGCCGGTTCGGACGAGAACATCGCCGCGATGATCTCGAACCTGATCGTGCGCTACTCGGCCGGCCCGCGCGAGGTCCTGCGCGGCGGGGCCTCGGCGCCCGAGCCCGTCGATTATCCGGAAGTCGGCGTTTATCATCCGCGCATGTCTCCGGCCGTTGCGGAGAGCGCCGGCAAACTGCCCCTCGCGCGCAGCAAGAAGCCGGCGGTCGGGGTCCTCGTGCTGCGCTCCTATGTTCTTTCCGGAGACGCCGATCACTACGCCGCGGTCATCGCGGCGCTTGAGGCGCGGGGGCTGCGGACGATTCCGGCCTTCGCCAGCGGTCTTGACGCCCGCGAAGCCATCGAACGGCATTTCCTGAAGAACGGCGCTCCGGTCGTCGAGGCCGTTGTCTCGCTCACCGGCTTCTCGCTTGTCGGCGGCCCCGCCTATAACGACGCCGCCTCGGCCGCCGACGTCCTCGCAAAACTCGACGTTCCCTACCTGTCGGCCCAGGCGCTCGAGTTCCAGAGCCTGCCGGAATGGGGCGGCGGCGAGCGCGGCCTGTCGCCGATCGAGGCGACGATGATGGTGGCGATGCCGGAACTCGACGGGGCGACGAACCCGACAGTCTTCGGCGGTCGCGCGCCGGACGACGGTTGCGAATGCGGGGGGTGCCCGCGCGCCTGCCGGTTCGACGACCGGTCCGGACCGCACATGCGCCCCTGCGCCGAACGGGCCGAGACGCTCGCCGCCCGCGTCGACAAACTCATTCGTCTGCGCCGCAAGGAGCGCAAGGAGCGCAAGCTCGCTATCGTGCTCTTCAATTTCCCGCCGAATGCTGGCGCGGTGGGAACAGCCGCCTATCTCGACGTCTTCGCCTCGCTCCTTAACACGCTCCGGGGCCTCGCCCGAGCCGGCTACAACGTGGACGTTCCGCCTACGGTCGAGGCGTTGCGCGACCTCGTACTCAACGGGAACGCAGAATATTTCGGAACGGATGCGAATGTTTACGCACGCATTCCGGCCGACGATCACGTCCGTCGCGAGCGGCGGCTTGCTGAAATTGAAGCGCAGTGGGGTCCCGCGCCGGGCCGCCAGAACGCCGACGGGTCGACGATCCATATTCTCGGCGCCGCGCTCGGAGACGTGTTCGTCGGCGTCCAGCCGGCCTTCGGCTACGAGGGCGACCCGATGCGGCTCCTGTTCGAAGGCGGTTTTGCGCCGACGCACGCCTTCTCGGCCTTCTACCGCTATCTGCGCGAGGACTTCGCCGCCGACGCGGTCCTTCATTTCGGCACGCACGGCGCGCTGGAGTTCATGCCGGGAAAACAGAGCGGGCTTTCAGGGGACTGCTGGCCGGATTATCTCATCGGCGATTTGCCCAACTTCTATTTCTATGCAGCGAACAATCCCTCCGAAGCGGCCATCGCCAAGCGGCGCTCGGCCGCTACGACGATCAGTTATCTGACGCCCTCGGTGACGAAGGCCGACCTATACAAGGGGCTCGCCGATCTCAAAGGTACGATCGAACGCTGGCGGGCGACGGCGCCGGACGACGCCCCGGCGCGCGCGTCGATCGTCGAAATCGCCCAGGCGCAGGCGGCCGTCCTCGATCTTGCGCCAGCCGAGCCGGCTTGGGGCGCGCACGCCGAGGCGGAAATGAACCGCCTTCAGGGCGATCTATCCGCCCTTGAAGAAACGCTCATTCCCTTCGGCCTCCATGTCGCCGGCGAAGCGCCGAGCCTTGAGGAGCGGGTCGACCTCCTCATGGCGGTGGGCGCGGACGAGAGCGGGCGGCCGCCGCCGCGGGCCGCCGTCGAAGCGATCGCCGACGGTCGGGACCCGCACGAGGCCGCGCGCGAGGCGAACGCCGCCGACCGCCTCGACGATCTCAAGCGCGTCGCGGCGGTGAACGCCAATCTTTCGCATAATGACGAAATCGAGGCGCTCCTGCACGCCCTCGACGGCGGTTTCGTAAGGCCGGCGCCAGGCGGCGACGTCATCAGGAACCCCGAGGTGTTGCCGACAGGCCGCAACATCCACGGCTTCGACCCCTATCGCCTTCCGAGCGCCCATGCGGCGCGCGACGGCGCGGCCCAGGCGCAGCGACTGCTTGATCGTCATTGTGCGGATGGCGCGCCTCTGCCTGAAACGGTCGCCATGGTTCTTTGGGGGACTGACAATCTGAAGACGGAGGGCGCGCCGATCGCGCAGGCGCTCGCGCTGATGGGCGCGGCCCCGCGCTTCGACGCCTATGGCCGCTTGGCCGGCGCCGATCTCATCCCGCTTGAAACGCTCGGGCGGCCGCGGATCGACGTCGTGGCGACGCTGTCCGGCATTTTCCGCGACCTCCTCCCGCTGCAGATCCGCATGCTCGCCGAGGCCGCCTACAAGGCGGCGAGCGCGGACGAGCCGTCATCGAGCAATTTCGTGCGCAAACACGCGCTGGCCTACCAGGCTGCGCATGGCTGCGACCTGGAGGCGGCCTCCATGAGGGTCTTCTCCAATGCGGACGGAGCCTACGGAGCGAACGTCAATCAACTGATCGACAGCGGCTGCTGGGACGAGGAAGACGAACTCGCCGAGGCCTATACGAAGCGGAAATGCTTCGCCTATGGCCGGGCGGGCGTACCCGAAGCCAACCCGGATCTTCTGAACAGCATCCTGCAGGATGTCGATCTCGCCTACCAGAATCTCGACTCCGTCGAACTCGGCGTGACGACCATCGACCACTATTACGACACGCTCGGCGGCATCGGCCGCGCCGTGAAGCGTGCGAAAGGGACCGAAGCGCCGGTCTATATTGGCGACCAGACGAGCGGCCCCGGCGCCGTGCGCACGCTCTCGGAGCAGGTCAGCCTTGAGACGCGCACCCGCGCGCTCAATCCCAAATGGTATGAGGCGATGCTGCGCCACGGTTATGAAGGCGTCAGGCAGATCGAGGCGCAGGTCTCGAACACCATGGGCTGGTCGGCGACCACTGGCGGCGTGGCGCCGTGGGTCTACCAGAAGATCAGCGAGACCTATGTTCTTGACGCGGACCTTCGTGAACGGCTCGCCGCGTTGAACCCGAAATCATGCGCAAAGGTCGCCAACCGCCTGCTCGAGGCGTGCGAGCGCAATTACTGGACGCCGGATCCGGAAACCCTCGCTGCTCTGCAGCGGGCGGGCGAGGATCTCGAGGACAGAATCGAAGGCGTCGCGCCGGCGGGCGCGGCGGCGTGAAGCCGGAAGGAAAGGTGCAAAGATGACGCTTCTTGATCTCGAAAGACCAGGCGCGAGCCGTTCCGCCCCGCCGGACGGCGAGGGCAGCGTGCAGGTGCAGCTCGATCCCCGCATGGAGATCGAAACCGCGAAGGTCTTCGCTGTTTACGGCAAGGGCGGCATCGGCAAATCGACCACGTCCTCCAACCTGTCGGTCGCCTTTTCAAAGCTCGGCAAGCGCGTTCTCCAGATCGGCTGCGACCCGAAACACGATTCCACCTTCACGCTGACCAAGCGCCTCGCCCCGACGGTCATCGACGTTCTCGAAAGCGTTGACTTCCACTCCGAAGAGCTGCGCCCGGAGGATTTCGTCTTCGAAGGCTATAACGGCGTGATGTGCGTGGAGGCGGGCGGACCGCCGGCCGGCACCGGCTGCGGCGGCTATGTGGTCGGACAGACGGTCAAGCTTCTGAAGGAGCATCACCTCCTGGAAGACACCGACGTGGTCATTTTCGACGTTCTCGGAGACGTCGTTTGCGGCGGTTTCGCCTCGCCTCTTCAGCATGCGGAGCGGGCGGTCATCGTCACCGCCAACGATTTCGATTCGATCTTCGCGATGAATCGCATCGTCTCGGCGATTCAGGCCAAGGCTAAGAACTACGACGTTCGGCTCGGCGGCGTGATCGCGAATCGATCGGCGGGGACCGACGAAATCGACCGCTTCAACGAATCGACCGGCCTCAAACGCCTCGCCCACTTTCCCGATCTCGACGTCATAAGGCGTTCGCGCCTGAAGAAATCGACCCTGTTCGAAATGGATCCCTCCCCCGAGCTCGAAGCCGTGCAGGAGGAGTATCTGCGCCTCGCCGCGACGCTCTGGGCGGGCACGGACGCGCTCAAAGCGACGCCCATGAAGGACCGCGAAATCTTCGACTTTCTGGGTTTCGACTGAGACCGCCTTCAGCTTCGCAGGATCCGAATAACGATGACCTCCGCAACCTACGTCGCAAGACGCGCAGAACTTGAAACCTATTTCGACCGCACGGCCGCCGACGCCTGGGCGAAGCTTACTTCGGACGCGCCGGTGAGCGGCGTGCGCGCGACGGTCCGCGCAGGTCGCGACGCCATGCGCGAGACGCTGTTTTCGTGGCTGCCCGCCGATTTGTCGGGCGCGCGCGTCCTCGACGCCGGCTGCGGCGCAGGCCAGCTCGCCGCCGAAGCCGCGCGCCGCGGGGCCGACGTCGTCGCCGTCGACCTGTCGGAGACGCTTACCGGCCTGGCGCGCGAACGCCTGCGCGGCGAGGAAATGCCCGGATCAATCGAATGGGTCGTCGGCGACATGTTCGACGAGGGGCTCGGCGTCTTTGACCATGTGGTCTCGATGGATTCCCTGATCCACTACCGCGCGCCGGACATGATCCGTGTGCTGGAGAACTTCCGCGCCCGGGCGTCGCGTTCGGTCGTCTTCACCTTCGCGCCGAGAACCGCGGCGCTCACCCTCATGCACGGCGTCGGCAAGCTCTTTCCGCGCGGCGACCGCGCTCCCGCGATCGAACCCGTCGCTCCGTCCCGCCTGATCCGGGGGCTTCACGAGGCCGAGGGCATGAAGGGATGGTCGCCGCAGCGCACGCGGCGCATCAAGTCCGGGTTCTACATCTCCCAAGCCATGGAGCTCGCCGCCGAATGAGCCGGAAGCGACCCAATCCACAGGGCCCCCTGACCAGCCTCGGCGGCGCGCTTCTGCCTTTCGCCGACGCGGCGAGCGACGCGCTGCCCCTGTCGCGGCTGCTCAGACTGTCGCTGTTTCAGGTGTCGGTGGGGATGGCGCTCGTCATCCTGACCGGCGCGGTCAACCGCGTCATGATCGTGGAACTGAACGTGCCGGCGTGGATCGTGGCGGTGATGATTTCGCTGCCGCTCGTCTTCGCGCCCTTCCGCGCTCTGATCGGTCACCGCTCCGACACGCACCGCTCGGCGCTCGGATGGCGGCGCGCGCCCTATATCTGGTTCGGGTCGCTCCTGCAGTTCGGGGGACTCGCGATCATGCCCTTCGCCCTGATCATCCTGTCGGGCATGGC
>CAZBOC010000065.1:8227-11910 GCA_964493225.1 uncultured Caulobacterales bacterium
CGAAGAGCCCGTCTGGATCGGCCAGGCCGCGGCGGCCCTCGCGTTCCTGCTCGTCGGCGCGGGCCTGCATACGACCCAGACAGCGGGCCTCGCCCTCGCCACGGATATCGCATCGGAAGAAGCACGCCCGCGCGTCGTCGCCCTGCTCTACGTCATGCTGCTCGTCGGCATGGCGGCCAGCGCCGTCGCGTTCGGCTTTCTGCTTGAAGACTTCACGCCGAAAAAACTGATCGAGGTGATCCAGGGCGCCGCCGTCGCGCCGATGGCGCTGAACGTCGTCGCACTCTGGAAGCAGGAGGCGCGCGATCCGGCGCGCACCGCCCCGGACGCGCCGCGCGCGGCTTTCGGCGAAGCCTGGGGGCAGTTCATCGCGGAGCCCCGGACGAAGCGGCTTCTCGCAGCCGTGGGGCTCGGCGCGGCGGCCTTCAGCATGCAGGACGTGCTGCTCGAGCCCTATGGCGGGGACGTTCTTGCGCTGTCGGTCAGCCAGACGACCTATCTCACGGCGATTTTCGCGGTCGGGACGATCATCGGATTCGCGATCGCCGCGCGGCGCCTGACCCGGCGGGCCGAACCCCATCGCCTCGCGGCCATCGGGGCCCTTGTCGGCGTCTTCGCATTCGCGTTCGTCGTCCTCGCCGATCCCCTGAATTCGCCGCTGCTGTTCCGCTTCGGCGTCGGGCTGATCGGCGTCGGGGGCGGTCTGTTTTCGGTCTGCACGCTGACGGCCCTCATGGCGCTCGCGCGCGAGGGCCAGAGCGGCGTCGCAATCGGCGCCTGGGGAGCGGTTCAGGCGACATGCGCAGGGCTCGCCATTGCGACAGGCGGCGCCGTGCGGGACATCGTCCAGGCGCTGGCCGCCGACGGCATGCTCGGTCCCGCCTTTTCAGGACCCGCGGCCGGCTACGGCGTCGTCTATCACATGGAGATCATGCTGTTGTTCTTGACGCTGGCGGCCATCGGCCCGCTTGCGCGCTATACGAACGCGCCGGACGAGCCGGCGACCAATCGAAAAGACGAAAAATTCGGACTCGCGGCTTTTCCTGGCTGAGCGAGAAATTGAAGGAGGCTTAGATATGATTTTCGGAGGCGAGTTTATTACGGGCATCGACCTGATCGATGTGAGTTTGTGGGCGTTCACCATCTTTTTCTTCGGATTGATCTTTTATCTTCGGCGGGAAGACCGCCGGGAAGGTTATCCGCTGGAATCGGATACAACGGGCAAGGAGGAACCCTCGGGGATCTTCTGGTTCCCGCCGAAGAAGACGTTCCATCTGCCCCATGGCCGCGGCGATGTGAGCTTCGCGGTCGGCCCCCGGGACAATCGCGATCACGCCATGAAGCGGATGGCCGTCTGGCCGGGCGCGCCCTATCAGCCGACGGGCGACCCGATGCGCGACGGCGTCGGGCCGGCCTCTTACGCCGAACGCGCGGACGTGCCCGATCTGACCGACGACGGACGTGCGCGGATCGTCCCGTTCCGCCTCGGCGACGGTTATGAAGTCGCCGATGAAGACCCCGACCCGCGCGGCATGAAGGTCTATGGGTGCGACGGTCGTCCCGCGGGCGAGGTTGTCGATCTCTGGATCGATCGCTCCGAAGCGATAATCCGCTACCTCGAAGTGAACATCGGCGACGAGACGACGCCGAAGCAGGTCCTTCTGCCGATGCCGTTTTCGAAGATCGACGGCAAGCGCGGCCGCGTCGACGTGGACGCGATCCTCGCGGATCAGTTCGCTCACGTGCCGACCACGAAGACGCCGAACGAGATCACGCGGCTCGAGGAAGACAAGATCGCCGGATATTATGGCGGCGGCAAACTCTACGCCGTTCCTGCGCGCACGGAGTCGCTCGCATGAATCTGTTTCACGACGAAGAAGACGGCGCTGTCGAGCCCGTTCCCGGCCTTCCCGAAGCTCTCCCCGAGGGCGAAGACCTGATCTGGCAGGGCGCCCCCCGCGCCCTCTCCATGGCCGTCCACGCCTTTCATATCCGCTTCGTCGCGCTTTATTTCGTGCTCGCGAC
Organism: uncultured Caulobacterales bacterium; assembly: GCA_964493225.1. GTDB lineage: Bacteria > Pseudomonadota > Alphaproteobacteria > Caulobacterales > Parvularculaceae > JAJFFW01. Next base: position 10,253 of record CAZBOC010000065.1, read on the forward strand.
GCTCTGGCGCAGCGCTGCGATCGCCTCGGAGGGCGGGGGCGCAGCCGAGATCGGATCGGCCGTCGCGACCTCGACCGTCGCCGGCGTCTTTTCCGTCGGCGTTCTGACGATGATCGCCTGGGCGATGTCACGCTCGACGCTCTATACGATCACCTCGCACCGGCTCGTCCTTCGCTACGGAGTCGCGATCCGCAAATACGTCAATCTGCCGTTCTCGAAAATTGAGACGGCGAACATGAAACGGCGGGGCGACGGCGGCGGCGACATCGCGCTGACGACGGGCGGAAAGGGCCGCGTCGCCTATCTTCAGCTATGGCCGCACGCGCGCCCCTTCCGGTTCAAGAACCCCTCGCCGATGTTGCGCGCGATCGGCGACGTCGCCGATGTTGCGGCGATCCTGGCGAAGGCGATGAAAGCCAATTCGCCGACAACGGTTCGCGTCGCTCCGGCTCCCGACGTCACTTCGCAGACGAGCCCCGCCGAGGCCGGCGGCGGCCGGGAAATGGCTCCCGCCTGAGGACATGGAGAAGGCTTCAGTGACCAACGCATCCGCCCGTTCCGCGCCCCGCCCCGCTCAGGGTGATCACCACCATCAGGAAGTGGTTCCGAAACCGCTGCTTATCGGCGCCGGCGTCCTGATGCTGTTCGCGACCATCGCCGCGGCGGCCGCCCCGCGCCTCGCCGATGAGAAACCCGCTGGCCAAGACGTGGTCGCCGTCGACGCCATGCGTCTTCAGTTCCGGGACGACGCCGACGGCGGCGTCAGCGTCATCGACTTCGAAACGGGGGCTCTCGTTCGCCGCTTCGAGCCGGAGACCGGTGGTTTCGTTCGCATCGCGATGCGCAGCCTCGCCCATGCGCGGCTCGCGGACGGAGGAGATCAGGAAACGCCTTTCACGCTCACCAAAACCGCCAGGGGCCGCATGATCCTGACTGATCCGGTCTCCGGCCGGTCCATCGGGCTTGAAGCGTTCGGCGACGACAATCTCGGCCAGTTCGCCGATCTTTTCGACAATCAAGGAGACCGCGATGTCAGGCTTCCCTAACCTGCTGCGACGGCGTTATGCGACGCAGTGCACGGTGACTGTACTGCACACGGACGAAACCCTGGAGGCGCATGTCGAACTGGATGGCGCGCGCCAGCCGGACGCTGGCGACCGCGTGGTCGTGCACGGCGCGCCCGTCCAGGTTCCCTATGGCGAGACGATCGTGTTTCAGCGTCCCGCCTCCATCACCATCGGATCCCTGTTCGACAAGGCCTGGGTCCGCCTGAAATCGCTCTTTCTGCTGACGGAGCTTTACGAAGTCAGCTTCTCGACCGGGAGACTCAAATGACCGCACACGTCCCAGACGCCGAAACCGCCAGCGCGAAAACGGAGTTCGACACGAACGAGACCGCGCTCGAAAACACAATGCTGAGCCCGCGGTTCTACACGACCGATTTTGAAGCCATGGACGCCATCAATGTCGATCGCGTGCGCGCGCAGTGGGATCCGCTCATGGCGGAGTTCGAGCGCGACCCGAACAAGGGACATTTTCGCCGCACCGAAGAATTCGACAATATCCTGGACACGCTGCCGAAACCCCTGCGCCGAGAATTCGTCGACTTTCTGGTCAGTTCGCTGACGGCCGAATTCTCCGGCTGCGTTCTCTACAAG
>CAZBOC010000066.1:0-11907 GCA_964493225.1 uncultured Caulobacterales bacterium
CCGGCGACAAACGCGCGATCGAGGCGGCCGAGGCCGCGATCTCAAATCCGCTCCTCGACGAGGTCTCCATGAAGGGGGCCCGCGGCGTCCTCATCAACATCACCGGGTCCATGGACATGACGCTGTTCGAGGTCGACGAAGCGGCGAACCGGATACGCGCTGAAGTTGATCCCGATGCGAACATTATCGTCGGCTCGACTTTCAATCAGGAGCTTGAGGGCAAGGTGCGCGTCTCCGTCGTCGCGACCGGCATCGACGCCGAGACGGCCGAAGGGCGCGGCGAGGCCCGCCCCGCGGCGGCGGCGAAGCCATGGCGGGATGCGGGGCTCGCAGAACATGCCGCTCAGCGGCCGGCCGTCATTGAGACCCCGGCCCTCGAAACAGCAAGCGGGCAGGCTGCCCGCCAGCCCGCGACGGCGGCCCAGGGATCTTCATCCATGACGGCCTCCGGCCCGGCGCCGCAATCGGCGGCGCGGCAGCCGGTTGCGCCGCAGGCCGAGCCTGCTGAAGCCGCGGCGTCGCCCAATCCGGTCGGGGACGTGCATGAGCGCATCAAGCGGATGCTGACCGAAGGCGAAGGTCAGGATCTTACCGGCGGCGTCGGTTTCGGCGCCGGCGCGGCCGCGGTTCGCAACCCGTCTCAAGGCGCAAGCGCCGCAGGCGGCCATGAACGCGTGCGGCAGCCCGAAAGGGCGCATGGCGGACGCAATCCCTTTCGCGACGCCCAGTCGCTGGGCAGAAATTCGCTGGACGCCGCGGTCGATATTTTCCGCTCCATTGGCGGCGGCGCGCGCCATGAGGATGAGCCCCATCGCACGCCGGAAGCCGCCAAGCCTGCGCCGGCCATACGCGGCGACCTCTTCGACGATGACGACGACGGGGAACTCGAAATCCCGTCATTCCTGCGCAAGCGAAATGCGAGCTGAGCCAGGGCCGACGATGGCCGAGGGCTGGTAAGTCGCAGATCCGGTCGCGCATTCGGTAGCAAAGCGTGATTTGCTTGGCGGCCGCGCCCGTCAGACCGTTCAGCCGTCGCGCGACGAACCTTGCGCCCGTTGCTGGTGCGGATTGCTGAACGGATCGGAATGGAGCGGATTGCGCAGTCAACGATCGCGGAACCGGCGGTGTTTTCGGGCGTCGGGCTCCACAGCGGAGAGAGGACGCGGATTGAAATCCGGCCTGCGGAGCCTGGAAGCGGCGTCGTTTTCCATCGCCGGGACTTTGGCGCGGGGGATGACCCCCGCGCGCTTGTAACCGCGACCCCCGAGGCCGTCTGCGACACGCGCCTCGGCACGACGGTCGAAAACGCTTCAGGCGCGCGCGTCGCCACCATCGAGCATCTTATGGCGGCCCTCTCGATCACCGGCGTCGACAACGCGGTTGTCGCCGTGGATGGGGCTGAAATCCCCATCCTCGACGGCAGCGCCGCGCCGTTTGTCGCGGGCATCGACCGGGCGGGCGTGCTGCGACAGAGCCTCGCACGCCGCGCGATCGGCGTTACGGAACCAATCGAGGTCGCCGACGGCGATCGCTTTATCCGTATCTCTCCCTCGACCGCTCGGGCGCTGGACGTTTCTATTTCATTCGAGGCCGCTGCGATCGGAGAACAGGCGGTCGCCCTCGATCTGGACGATCGAGACCGATTGCGCGACGAGGTCGCGGCGGCGCGGACCTTTTGCCGGCTGGAGGATATCGAGACCATGCGCGCGAGGGGACTTGCGCAGGGGGGCGGGCTTGACAACGCGATCGTCGTGGACGGACGGCGCATTCTCAACGCCGATCCGTTGCGTCATCCTCGCGAATTCGTTCTCCACAAGGCGCTCGACCTGATCGGGGACCTTGCGCTCGCCGGCGTGAACGCGCGAGGTCGCATCCTCGCGCGCAAGCCGGGACATGATCTGAACGTGCGTTTCGCGCAGCGCCTGTCGAGCCTCGCCCGGCGGGCGGATTGAGCGGCGTCTTCCCCGGCGAGAAACCCGGCTCGCCGATATCGGTCGGGCGCCGAAGCGGCGTTTGACCGCGAAGCCCGTTGGGCGTTACTTTAAGACGGAGCTCGTAACCCGCGCGGATATTCCCCTCATGCAGCCAAATCGCCATTTCATCGCGAAAGTCCTTCCCTTGGCGCTCGCCTGCCTCGTGGCGGCGTGCTCGTCTTCGGGTGGCAAGAAAAAGTTCGCCTATGTCGAGCGGCCCGTTGAGGAGCTCTACGCCGAGGCGTCCGACAACCTCGAGCGTCGCCGCTTCGAGGAGGCGATCGCCTTTTTCGAGGAAGTCGAACGCCAGCATCCTTACTCCGCCTGGGCGCGCCGGGCCATGTTGATGAAGGCGTTCGCCTATTATCAGTCAAACGAATATGAGGAAGCGATTCAGTCTGCGGAACAGTTTGTCGCTCTGCACCCGGGCAACAAGGACGCCCCTTACGCATTCTATTTGAAAGCGATGTCGTTTTACGAGCAGATCCGCGACGTCGGTCGGGATCAGAATTTCACCAATAACGCGGTCGCCGCCCTGAACGACGTGATCAGGCGCTATCCGCAGTCGGAATACGCTCGTGACGCCCGCCTGAAACTTGATCTCACCTATGACCACCTCGCGGGCAAGGAAATGTACATAGGGCGTTTTTACCTGAAAGAGAACAAACACATCGCCGCCATCAATCGCTTCAAATATGTCGTAAACAATTATCAGACTACGACCCATGTTCCGGAAGCGCTCCATCGCCTCGTGGAGGCGTATCTCGAGATCGGCGTCGAATCAGAAGCGCGCGCCGTGGCGGCGGTGCTCAGCTACAACTATCCCGGTACGCGCTGGTACCAGGACACGTACGCCGTCCTCAAACGCAACGGTCTTTTGAAAAAGTGGGCGGCCGTCGATCCTTCGAAGAAGGTGCTGCCCCGGCCCGGAAAGGCGGCCGAAACGGCCTCGGCCTCGGCGTCTGAAACCGGCCCGCAGGATGCGGGCGCGCCCCCGCTCTGAGGAAAATCTCCGGCAAGCCGCGTTGAGCCGCGCGGGAGCGGGCGGCTTTGCCCGGCGGAACGAAGCTGTGTAGTCTTCGCGGAGTTCGCAGCGCGGCCGGATATCGCGTTGCGACCGGAATACCGGCGCGACACTGCGCGATGGTTGAAGATGCTGACGGCGCTGCACATTCAGGATTTCGTACTGATCGATCAGGTCTCCCTGCCGCTCGAGAACGGGCTGACGGCGCTGACGGGCGAAACGGGGGCCGGCAAATCGATCCTTCTCGACGCACTGGGTCTCGCTGTCGGTGGTCGGGCTGACCGCGGCCTCGTGCGCCAGGGCGCAGAGCGGGGCGTCGTCGCCGCGGCCTTCGAACCGGGCGGCGCGCATCCCGCCTGGGCGCTTCTCAAAGAAAACGATCTTGATACAGAAGATGATGAAATTATCCTGCGCCGGATCGTGTCAAAGACCGGCAAAAGCCGCGCATTTGTCAACGATCAGCCGGTGAGCATTACGCTCCTTCGCGCCGTCGGGTCGTCGCTGCTGGAAATCCACGGTCAGCACGACGGACACGGATTTCTTTCAACGTCGACGCACCGCGCGCTGCTCGACGAATTCGCCGGCCTCGCAGACGCCGCGCAGGAACTTGCCGGCCTCTGGGGCGCATGGCGCGACGCGGAGGCGCGTCTTACGCGTCGCCGCGACGAACGGGGCGAGGCGCTGGCGGAGGCGGACTATCTGCGCCATGTCACGCAGGAGCTGGAGAGGCTGGCGCCGGCCGAAGGAGAAGAAGCCGAGCTCGCCGCGCGTCGGTCCGCGCTGATGGCGGCCGAGAAAATCTGCGACGATCTCGCCGCCGCGTCGGCGGTTTTGTCCGAGGGCGGACTGGAGGAGCGGTTGTCGTCCTGCGCCCGCCGGCTTTCGCGCGCCGCGGCGGCTTTTGAAGGCGCGCAGACCCACGAGCGGCTGAGCGCCGCGATTGAACGCGTCGACGCCGCGCTCGGCGAAGCGATGGAGGCGCGCGCCGCTGTCGAGGACGCCGCCGGCGCTCTCGGAACTGATCCAGGGGAACTCGAAATTGTCGAGGAACGCCTTTTCGCGCTCCGGGCCGCCGCCCGCAAGCACGGCGTCAGCGTGGATCGACTGCCGGAATTCTTTCGCAAGGCGGGCGACGCGCTCGCCGCGCTCGACGAGGGCGAAGCCGGTTTTGAGGCGCTCGAAGGCGAGGCGGCGACAGCGCGCGCCGCGTATGAAAAGCTTGCCGGGACCCTTTCGGCAGCGCGAGCAAAGGCCGCACGTGCGCTGAGCCGCGCCGTCGCCGCCGAACTGTCTCCCCTGAAACTCGGCGGCGCGACATTTTCCGTCCATATCGAGACGGACCTTGAACATCCGAGGGCGGATGGGTGGGACAGCGTGGAATTTTTGATCTCCACAAATCCCGGGGCGCAGGCGGGTCCCTTGAAGACGATCGCGTCCGGCGGCGAGCTTTCGCGCTTTGTCCTGGCGATGAAAGCGGCGCTCGCCGCCAAGGAAAGCCGAACCGTGATTATTTTCGACGAGGTCGACGCGGGCGTCGGCGGGGCCGTCGCGGACGCCGTCGGCGAGCGCCTTGCGCGTCTGGCGCGCGACGCCCAAGTCCTCGTCGTCACGCACAGCCCGCAAGTCGCCGCCCGCGCCGACCGCCATTGGCGCGTCGTCAAGGACCAGAAGCGCAATCAGACCCGGACGCGCGTCTCGGTCCTGACGCCGGAAGAACGCGTAGAGGAAATCGCGCGCATGCTCTCCGGCGCGGCCGTCACCGACACGGCGCGGGCGGCTGCGGCGACGCTTCTCGGCGCACCGGCTGGAACTGTTCGCAATGCGCGTCGCAAAAGCGCATGAACGCCGCCCGCGAGGCTTCGGATCTACCCGTCAAGGCGCTGTCGGCCGAGGAGGCTGCGGGCGAACTCGAGCGCCTCGCCGAGCTTCTCAATCGCGCCAGCGATGCGTATTACCGGGAAGACGCGCCGATCATGTCCGACGCGGCCTTCGACGCCGCCATGCGGCGCAACCTCCTGATTGAACGCGCTTTCCCGAAGCTGAAACGCGAGGACAGTCCCTCGACGCGCATCGGGGCCGCGCCGGCTCCAAGATTTGAAAAGGTGCGCCACGCCCGCGCGATGCTCTCCCTCGACAACGCCTTTGATGCGGAAGACGTAGCGGAGTTCGCCGAGCGCATCCGACGATTTCTGGGCCTTGAGGATGAAGACGCTCTAGCCTTCACGGCCGAGCCGAAAATTGACGGAGCCTCGCTCAGCCTGCGCTATGAAAAGGGGCGGCTGCGGATCGCGGCGACGCGCGGCGACGGACGGACCGGCGAGAACGTTACGGCGAATGTTCTTTCCATAGGAGATATTCCCCAGTCGATCGAACTTGCTCCGGACGTTCTTGAGGTGCGCGGCGAGGTCTTCATGTCCCATGGGGATTTCGCCGCGCTGAATGAGCGGCTGGTCGCTGAAGCGCAGGAGAACGGCCGCGCGCCCGAAACCTTCGCCAATCCGCGCAACGCGGCCGCCGGATCGCTGCGCCAGCTTGATCCGGCGATCACCGCATCCCGGCCGCTGCGGTTTTTCGCCTATGGCTGGGGCGAAATCTCCGAGCAGATCGCCGAGACGCAATCGGCCGCCCTCGCGCGGCTCGAGGACTGGGGGCTGCCTGTCAATCCGCTTACTGAAAAGTGTGAGAGCGTCGAGGCCTTGATCGGGCATTACAGAAAGATTGAGCAGTCTCGCACCGGGCTTGGCTACGATATCGACGGTGTCGTCTACAAGGTCGACCGGCTCGATTATCAAAAGCGGCTCGGATTCGTGTCGCGCGCCCCGAGATGGGCGATCGCCCACAAATTTCCCGCCGAACGGGCCACGACGGTCCTTGAGGGAATAGATATTCAAGTCGGACGAACCGGCGCACTGACGCCAGTCGCCCGCCTTGCGCCGGTGACTGTAGGCGGCGTCGTCGTCTCAAACGCGACGCTGCACAATGCGGACGAAATTGAGCGAAAGGATATTCGCGTCGGTGATACGGTGGTCGTGCAACGCGCCGGCGACGTGATCCCGCAGATCGTCGAGGTCGTCAAGGAAAAGCGCAGGAAGGGCGCGCGTCCCTACCGCTTTCCGGACGCATGCCCGGCCTGCGGCAGTCACGCGGTCAATGAGGTCAATCCGAAGACCGGAAAGGTGGATGCTGTCCGTCGCTGCACCGGCGGACTAATCTGTCCCGCGCAGGTCGTCGAACGGCTTAAGCACTTCGTTTCGCGCGCCGCCTTCGACATCGACGGTCTTGGCGCCAGGCAGATCGAAGCGTTCCATGAGGAAGGCGTCGTCAATGAGCCCGCTGACATATTCACGCTCGAAAGGCGTCAGAAGGCGGGTCAAATTGATCTTTACACCTATCGAATGAAAAAGGACGGGACGCTGGCCCTCAAGGAAGGGGAAAAGCAGCCTACGAATAAAAAATCCGTTGAAAACCTCTTCGAGGCGATAAACGCCCGGCGGAGCATCGCTCTGCATCGCTTCATCAATGCGCTCGGCATGCGTCATATCGGCGAGACCAACGCCCGCCTGTTTGCGAACGCATATGGCTCTTTCGATGCGTTTCGCCGCGCCGCCGTCGCCGCCGCCGAACCCGAATCGCCCCAGCGCGAGGCGATGCTCGCCATAGACGGGGTCGGCGAGCTTGTCGCGCAAGGCGTCATCGAGTTTTTCGCCGAAGCCCACAACGCCGCCGCCGTCGACCGGCTCCTTGCGGAGGTTGCGCCGGAGGAGGCCGAAGCGAGCGCCTCCGACAGCGCCGTCGCGGGCAAAACCGTCGTCTTTACCGGCAAGCTTGAGCTGATGTCGCGCGACGAAGCAAAAGCGCGCGCCCAGAGTCTCGGCGCGAAAGTCGCGGGGACGGTGTCGTCGAAGACGGACATGGTCGTCGCCGGGCCGGGCGCCGGATCGAAGCTCAAAAAGGCGGAGGAACTGGGCGTCGAGGTTCTAACGGAGGAACAGTGGCTCGCGCTAGCCGCTGGGCCGTCGTCAGATTGATCGCGTCTCTCGTGCGAGCCACTCGCCCACCGGCTGCGGCAGGAGCGGCGTCAGCAGCTGGCGCACGCGGGCGTGGTATTTGTTCAGCCAGTGGCGTTCGGATTCGCTGAGCAGCGTCGGCGCCACCAGATCAAGGCAGATCGGCGCGAGCGTGATCGTCTCAAATCCCATCATTTGCCGCTCGCCGCCCGCCACCGGTTCGGGCGGGGTCACGATGACGAGATTTTCAATCCGTATGCCGAACGCCCCCGACTTGTAGTAGCCGGGCTCGTTGGAGACGATCATGCCGGGCTTCAGGGGCTCGTCGCCGCCGATCTTGGCGATCCGCTGGGGGCCTTCGTGGACGCCGAGAAAGCTGCCGACGCCATGGCCGGTGCCGTGGTCGTAGTCGAGACCGGCGTCCCACAGGGGCTGGCGCGCGAGCGCATCGAGCTGCGCGCCACGGGCGCCTTCGGGAAACCGCGCCGTGGCGAGCGCAATATGTCCCTTGAGAACACGCGTGAAGCGATCGCGCATTTCCTGCGTCGGCGCGCCGATGGGAACGGTCCGCGTGACGTCGGTCGTGCCATCCGGATACTGACCGCCTGAATCTATGAGAAAGAGGGATCCCGGCTTCAGCGGCGCATTGGTTCTCGTGTTGACTCTGTAGTGGACAATCGCGCCATTGGGTCCCGCCCCGGAAATCGCATCGAAGCTGAGATCGGCGAGGGTCGGATCCTCGCGTCTGAACGCCTCGAGCTTGCGCGCCGCGGTGATCTCGTCCGCGTCGCCGCCCTGCGCCTGCGTCGCAATCCAGTGGAGAAATTTCGTGAGCGCCGCGCCGTCGCGACGATGCGCGGCGCGCGTTCCGGCCAGCTCGGCGGCGTTTTTGCAGGCGCGGGGCAGCGCGCAGGGATCGGTGAAGTCGACGACGTCGGCGCCCGATCGCTCGAGCGCGGCTGCGAAGTACGCCGGCGCCAGCGCCGGGTCGACGCCAATGCGCGCGCCGTCGCGGCCGAGCCTTTCGCACGCCTCGTCGAGACCGGCTTCAGGGTGCAGCTCGACCGCGTCTCCGAGGTGGTCCTTGAGTTCATCATCCGTCTTTTCCGGATCAAGAAAGAGGTCGGCGCGAGCGTCAGCGTAAAGAATGGCCCGGCCGAGAGCCAGCGGGGTGCGGACGACATCGCCTCCGCGTATGTTGAACACCCAGGCGAGCGAAGGCGGCGCAGTGATCAGCGCCGCGTCGAGGCCGGCTTCGCGCAGGGCCCCGGCGATTTCAGTGCGCTTTTCCTCCGACGATTTTCCGGCGAAACGGAGCGGGTGGGGGCGAACGGGCGCGGCGGGTCTGTCAGGTTGATCGGTCCACGCCGCATCGATGGGGTTCGTCGAGACGGCGATCAGTTCAAAACCCGCCTTCTCCGCCGCTTTCGTCAGTTTCTCGACATTCGTCCGTGTATGGAGCATCGGATCGTAGCCGATCCGATCGTCCGCCTTGGCGTTCTCGGCGAGCCATCTTTCGACCGTCGACACCGGAAGATCCTCATAGGTGAAAAACGCATCATCGACTTCGCTGCGCACCTGAAGCGTGTAGCGGCCATCGGTGAAAATGACCGCGCGATCGGACATCACGACCGCGGCGCCTGCGGAACCCGAGAAACCGGACGCCCACATCAGACGTTCGGCGAAATCGGGAAGGTATTCGTTCTGATATTCGTCGTCATGGGGAATGATGAAGCCGTTAAGGCCTCGTGCGGCCAATTCCGCCCTCAAGAGCGGCAGGTGATCGCGCGCGTAACTGCGGTCCGAAACGGGATCGTAGGTCTGGAACATGGCCGAGCGTCCTTCGTGATGTCGAGCGGCAACCTCGTGCGGGCTTGTCGGCGCGTCAAGCGTCGGCGGTCAAGCGGCTTTGACGAAGAGAAGCACAGGCCAGACCTCATGGTCCAACCGATTCAAGAGGCGAAACCCGGCCGCTTCGTAAGCCGCTGTGACGCCCGGCTCTTGCGCCACCATCAGCCCTGCAAGCATGGCGCGGCCGTTCGCGGCCATGTATCCGGCCATCTGCGGCGCCAAGTCCGTGAGCGGGCCGGCGAGAATATTGGCGAACACGAAATCGAAGGGCGCGCGCGCGGCGATCCGCGCATGGTCGAAACCGTCGGCCCTGAAGATGTTCACCTTGTCCGCGACGCCGTTCAACTCGGCGTTTTCGTTTGCAATGGCGACCGCATCCGCGTCAATGTCGCTCGCGATTATCCGCCGATCCCAGATTTTCGCCGCCGCGATTGCGAGGACGCCGGAGCCGCAGCCAAGGTCAAGGACCGACTTCGGCGCGAAGCCGGCGAACCGGTCCAGGAGCTCAAGACAGCGCGCCGTGGTCGGATGGTGGCCGGTGCCGAAGGCCTGATTGGCGTCGATCCGGATGGGAATCAGTTGATTGTTCTGCGGAATATTTTCGGCGTCGTGGACGCCGTAGAGGACAAAGCGACCGGCGCGCACGATCCCGAGACCCTCGAGCGAATGGGCGACCCAATCCTTGTCGGGGACCTCCTCGACCGCGCCGGGCGCGACGCCGGACCAGCCGCGGTCGAAAGCGGCGATCGCCAGTTCAAGCTGCGCCACGTCGGGCGGCTCCTCGAAATAGACCTCCGCCGACCAGTGATCGGCGCCGTCCTCGAGTTTCTGAAGTCCGACGGCGTGCGCCGTCGAGTGATAGGCTTCGGTGAATAGCGTCGCCGCCGCTTCCATCGCCGCGCGAGGCCCCTTCCAGATGACCTTGTATAGCATCAAAAGCTCACGCGTCTGCGGCCTGAAGGAACGTGTCGATCACTTTTTTCGATCCGGTATGGTCGAAATCGACGGTCAGTTTCTGTCCTTCAGCGGCCATGACGCGCCCGTATCCGAACTTCTGGTGGAAGACGCGGGCGCCAACCGCGAAAGACGACCGTCCGGGCGCGCTGACCGAAATCGCCTCCGCGCGCCCTTCGATCATCGGCGGATCGGCGGGGGCGCGGGACGCGGCATCGCGCGCGCGTCGCCACCCCGGATTGTCGTAATAGGCGTCTTCTTTCAGCCTTTCGGCCGTGAAACGCGAATGGCCGGCGAAGCTGGATGCGGCGTTCCCGTACAATCCGGGTTCGGATATGACCTCGACGTGCTCCTCCGGCAGTTCATCGATGAAGCGCGAGGGGATCGCGCTCTGCCATCTTCCGTATACCTGGCGATTGGCGGCGAAGGAAATTCGACAGCTTTCCTCCGCGCGCGTCACGCCCACATAAGCGAGGCGGCGTTCCTCTTCCAGCGCGGCGGTTCCCTTTTCGTCGAGAGAGCGTTGGGATGGGAATATGCCTTCCTCCCAGCCCGCGAGAAAGACCACCGGAAATTCAAGCCCCTTCGCGGCGTGCAAGGTCATCAGCCAGACCTGTCCGTCTGCGGAGGCTTCATTGTGTTCGGCGACAAGCGCGACATGGTCGAGATAGGCCTCCAGCGTGTCATATTCCGACACCGCCTGGACGACTTCCTTGAGGTTGTCGAGCTTGGAGCCGGCCTTCGGGGATTTCGAGGCCTTCCAGAAGTCGACATAGCCGGATTCCTCCAATACGAGTTCGGTCAGGTCGCGCGGGGAGAAATTCTCCGCTTCGCGCGTCCAGCGATCGATCATTTCGATGAATTTTCGCAGCGCGTTGCGTCCGGCGCCGTGGAGATCGTCCGTCTCGAGGAGAAGCCGGCTCGCGGTCATGAGTGGAACGCCGCGCGCGCGGGCGAATGCGTGGATCGTCTGCATCGTTTGTCCGCCGAGCTTGCGGGCGGGCTTGTTGGCGATGCGATCGAAAGCCAGGTCGTCGTCCTGGCTGCGCACCAGCCTAAGATAGGAGAGCGCGTCGCGCGTCTCCTCGCGCTCGTAAAAGCGCGGTCCCCCGACCACGCGGTAGGGCAGGCCGAGCGTGTTGAAGCGTTCCTCGAAGGCGCGCATCTGGAAAGAGGCCCGCACGAGAACGGCCATGTCGGAGAGCTTGCGCCCCTTGTGCTGCTCGGCCTCGATGTCCTCTCCGACGAGGCGGGCCTCCTCCTCGCCGTCCCAGACGCCCCGGATCTTGACGAGTTCGCCTTCGTTCTGCTCCGTCCACAGCGTTTTGCCGAGCCGGTCCTGGTTGGCGGAAATCAGTCCGGAGGCTGCGGCGAGAATCGCCGGCGTCGAGCGATAGTTCTGTTCCAGACGGATTACTTCGGCCCCCGGGAAGTCTTTCTCGAAACGGAGGATGTTTTCAACCTCTGCGCCGCGCCAACCATAGATTGACTGATCGTCGTCGCCAACGCAGCAGATGTTGCGGTGCTTGGCCGCCAGGAGCCGAAGCCAGAGATACTGCGCGACATTGGTGTCCTGATATTCATCGACCAGCATGTAGCGGAAGCGATCCTGGAAGGCCTCGAGGATATCGGCGTTGTTCTGAAAGATCGTCAGATTATGGATGAGGAGGTCGCCGAAATCGGCCGCGTTCAGCGCGAGCAGGCGCGCCTGATAGGCTGTGTAAAGATCAATCGCCTTTCCTTCGGCGAAAAAATAGGCCTCGTTCGCAGGGACCTTGTCCGGCGTCAGCCCGCGGTTTTTCCAACCATCGATGAGGCTCGCGAGCCCGCGCCCCGTCCAGCGCTTTTCATCGAGGTCGGCGGCGGCGATCACCTGTTTGGCGAGGCGGGTCTGATCGTCAGCATCCAGAATGGTGAATGTCGACTTCAGGCCGGCGAGTTCGGCGTGTCGCCGCAGGATCTGGGCCGCGATCGAATGGAAGGTGCCGAGCCATTGCATGCCTTCAACGGAGGCGCCGATCAGCCCGCCGATGCGCTCCTTCATCTCGCGTGCGGCCATGTAGGTGAAGGTCACGGCGAGCAACTGCCAGGGCTGGGC
>CAZBOC010000067.1:0-11666 GCA_964493225.1 uncultured Caulobacterales bacterium
CGGCTCTCTGACGATCATCGCCACCGCGCTCATCGAGACCGGCTCCAAGATGGACGAGGTCATCTTCGAGGAATTCAAGGGGACGGGCAACGCCGAACTCGTCCTCGACCGCAAGGCCGCCGACAAGCGGATCTTCCCTGCGATCGACGTCCTGAAATCCGGCACGCGGAAGGAAGAATTGCTCGTCGAAAAGGACGACCTCTCCAAGACCTTCGTGCTGCGGAGAATTCTCTCGCCCATGGGCGCGGTCGACGCCATCGAATTCCTCGTCGGCAAGCTGAAGCAGACGAAGTCCAACGAGGAATTCTTCGAATCCATGAACACCTGAACGCCGCCCCGTCGGGGCGAAGGAGAGGGCCATGACAGACGCGCCGGAAATGAAATTCGAAACCGCGCAGATCCACGCCGGCGCGGGCCCGGATCCGACGACCAGGGCGCGCGCGACGCCGATCTACCAGACAACGAGCTATGTTTTCGACGACGTCGATCACGCCGCGCGTCTGTTCAACCTGGAAGAATTCGGCAACGTCTATACGCGGATCATGAACCCGACGACGGACGTCCTTGAACAGCGCATCGCCGCGCTCGAGGGCGGCGTCGCCGCGCTCGCCGTCGCGTCGGGCCATGCGGCGCAGCTCGTCGTTCTTCATACGCTCCTCGAGCCCGGCGACCGTTACGTCGCCGCGCGCCAGCTTTACGGCGGCTCGGTCAATCAGTTCGACCATGCATTCACGCGCTTCGGCTGGGAGGTCGACTGGGCCGACGGCGGCGATCCCGAGACATTCCGGAAAGCTGTCGGTCCGAAAACGAAAGCGATCTTCATCGAGAGCCTCGCCAACCCCGCGGGAGCGCCGACGGACATTCCCGCGATCGCCGCGATCGCGCGGGAGGCGGGCGTCCCCCTTATCGTCGACAATACGATGGCGAGCCCTTACCTGTGCAACCCGATCGCGCACGGCGCCAATATCGTCGTTCATTCGCTGACCAAGTTCCTCGGCGGCCACGGCAATTCCATGGGCGGGATCCTCGTCGACGGCGGCAATTTCGACTGGACGGCGGACGCGCGGTTCAAACATCTCGTCGAGCCGAACAGGGACTATCACGGGATCGAGTTCGTAAAGACGTTCGGTCCGATCGCCTTCGCCATCGCAGCGCGCGTCCTCGGCCTTCGCGCCCTGGGGCCGTCGCTCTCGCCATTCAACGCCTTTCTCATCTTGCAGGGGATTGAAACGCTCTCCATCCGGATGGAGCGGCATTGCGAAAACGCGCTCAAGGTCGCGCAATTCCTCAAGGCCCATGGCAAGGTGGCGTGGGTCTCCTATGCGGGGCTGGCGGATGATCCGAACCACGAGCTTGTCAGGAAAATAGCGCCGAGGGGCGCCGGCGCCGTTTTCACTTTCGGTCTCAATGGCGGTTACGCGGCGGGCGTCCGGCTCGTTTCTTCGGTGAAGCTGTTCTCCCATCTCGCCAATATAGGCGACGCGAAAAGCCTCATCATTCACCCCGCCTCGACGACACACCGTCAGCTTACGGACGAGCAGAAAGCCGCCGCGGGAGCCGGCCCCGACGTCGTGCGTCTTTCGGTCGGCATCGAGAACGCCGACGACATCATCGCCGATCTCGGCGCGGCCCTGGACGCCGTTTGACGCCGCTCGGCCCGGACTTCCGCCCCGGACCGTGTTAAATTTCGTCCATTTTCGGCGGCTGCCACGCGGCGCGCCCCGCGGGCCTGCGCGCCGGTTTTGCAGCCTTCGCAAATTCTTTTATTTTTGCAGGGATTTTCCGCTTCGTTTCAACATGGGACCTTGCTCGTGAGAAAGTTTCTTCTTGGCCTCGCCGTTCTGGTCGTCGCGCTTGCAGCGATTGTCGCTCTGATCCCGCTGCTCGTTCCGGCGGAAGCGTTCAAAAAGCGCATCGAGGCCGAGGCGTCCAAATCGCTCGGCCGGGAGGTCTCGATCGGCGAAGACGTCAGCTTCGAAATCTTTCCGCAGGCGGCCTTTCGCGTCGCCGATCTGGAAATCGCCAATGAAGCCGGTTTCGAGGGCGCCTATCTCGCTCGCGTCGACGCAGCGAGCATCGGCGTCAAGCTGCTGCCGCTGCTTTCAAGAAACGTCGAAATCAGCCGCTTCGTCCTCGAGGGGCCGAAAATCAATCTCGTGCGCGCCGAGACCGGCGCGATCAACTGGAATCTCGCCGCCGCCGATGCGCCTGGCGGACCGGCCGGCGCGGAAGACGCCCCGTCCGAAACCGGCGGCGCGGCGTTACGCGATTTACGCCTTGGCGACGTGCGCATCACGGACGGCGAAGCAACGTACCGGGACGATGCGGCCGGTCAGAGCTTCACCCTCGACGCCATCAACCTGCGCGCCAGTCTCGACAGCCTCGACGAACCGTTCACGCTCGAGGGCGCATTCAATTTTCAGGGCGCGCCGTCGCGGGCCGACATCGTCGTGACGACGCTCGGCGGCATCCTCCGCAAGGAAACGGCCAACGTGAAGGTCGAGGTCAATCTCGCCGAGGCGCAAGCCGGGGCGGATCTCGCCGTTCAGAGCGGCGAGGCCTTTTCTTGGCGCGGACCCGTCCGGCTCGACGCGCCCGATCTCGGGGCCCTGGCCAAACTGTTCGACGCGCCCCTCGAAGAGGCGCCGGGCTTAGACCGGCTGGCGGTCGAAGGCGAGCCCTCGGGCGACGCCGAGCGCATCAGCCTCACGGGAGCGCAAATCTCGTTCGACGCCATCGAAGCCGAAGGTGACCTGACCCTCGATATGACGCGAGCGCGTCCGAAGGCGCGCGGCAATCTTACTACGGAGCTTCTGGACTTGCGCCCTTACATGCCCCCGCCGACGGAGACCGCCGACGGCTTTCCCGCCTGGTCTGAGGCGAAAATGGATTTCTCAAGCCTTCGCAACATGGACGCCGATCTCGATGTCGCGTCGGGTCAGATCCTACTGAACGGGCTCAAAATCGACAGCGCCCGGATGAAAGTGACGATCAATAACGGACGCATGGTCGCCGATATCCCGGAAATCGCGCTCTATCGCGGCTCGGGATCAGGCCGGTTGGTCGTGAATGCGCGCAGCGCGACGCCGTCCTTCGCCGGCGAGTTCGATCTCAGCGCCGTCGACGCCCAGCCTTTCGCGCTCGACCTGATGAAAACCGATCGCTTGCTCGGCCTCGGCGCGGTGACCGTCGCCTTCGAGGCGTCGGGCTCCAGCCAGGCCGAAATCATGCGCTCCGTAGATGGAAAAGGCGGCTTTGATTTCGCCGACGGCGCCATCCGGGGAATCAATGTCGCCAAACTGGCGCGCGCGGCCGCGCCCTTGCGCGAAGGCTTGCGTCCCGATGCAATCAGGGATCTCATCACCGAGGCGCGCGGCGCTGATCAGCAAACGGACTATACGAACTTTCTGACCAAATTCGACATGCAAGACGGCCTCATCACCGCGCCGACCATCAGCCTCGACGGACCCTTCCTGACGCTGACCGGCGACGGCGATATCAATTTGCCCGAACAGACCATCGACCTTCGCCTCAACCCGCGCGCGTCGACGTCGGCGGAAGCCGGCGAGGGGCGCAGCGTCGCGATTCCGTTGCGGGTCACGGGAACCTTCTCCGAGCCGGCCTTCTCGATCGACGCGGAAAGGTTGGTGCGCGGGCGGGTCGAGACGGAAGTGCGCGATCTGATCGGCGGGGCGCTCGGCGAGGGCTCGCAGGAGGGCGAAGCGGCGTCGTCAATCCTCAAGGATGCGCTTGGCGGCGACAAGAAGGAAGACGATGCGGCCGATGGCGAGAAGCGGTCCCTTGAAGAGGACGTCGCCAAGCGCGCAATCGACCAGCTTTTCGGGCGCGAGAAGAAAGAGGAAGACCCTCCGCAAGAGGACGACCCCGGCGGCCGTCGATAGGCGCTCGCGGATTGGCGACGAACACGAGCCGGGACCGGCGCGGGGCAAAAAAGTTTTCCACAAGTCTAGCCTGACTTTGCGAACCGGGCCCATATTGTGCCAGCGGCTCTTTGATGAGCCAAGATCTTGGGCCCGACGGGCCGCGTCGCGGCGAAGACGATTACGCCGGGCCTGGTTTCTAAGGAGCGGATAGATCGCGAAACGGCGAACGACATGCGCATTTGCGGGCTGGGAAAAATCGGACGGGGAGCGACGCGCAGGACGGTGACGGCTGCGCTTTTCGCTTCCGTCGCCTGGCCGTCCGCCCCCGCATGGGCCGCCGGCGAAGGATCCCCGGCGGCGCGGGCCGCCGGCCGCCTCGCCGCCTTTGTCGGAGCGCTCGATCCGCTGATCGTCGGCGCCGCGGGAGCCGTCGGGCTTGCGCTTTCGGCGGTCGTGTGGGCGATGCGCGTTTCGGCGGCGTCGCAGAACCAATCCGTAAACTGGTCCTCCAAACTTGCGGAGATGGAGGCGCAGCTTGAAAAGGCCGATGCGGTCCTCTCGGCTCATCCGGGCCTCGTCCTCGTCTGGGAGGACGACTACGCGTCGGTTGAAAGCGGCTGGGGGGATCCGAAGATTCTCGGCGGGCCGGCGGCGCTCGCCTCGCTCATGTCCTTCTCCACGACCGAACGCGACGAGAAGCTCACGCCCGTCGCCCGGTTGCTGAACTCGCTCAGCGAGCTGCCTTTGGAGGATGACGGGCCAAAAGACGAAATCAAGAACGTCCGGGAAAAGGTTCACGAGTTGCGCGCGCACGGGATCGCGTTTTCCGGGACCGTCGTGACTTCCGAAGGACGTTCGATCGAAGCCGACGGGCGCGTCGCCGGCGGGCAGGTCGCTCTCTGGCTTACTGACCCGGCCGCGCGCATGGCCGACGACAGCGGCTTCCTCGGCAAGGTCCACGAGCGCACGTCCGATCTCCATGGCGCGCTCAATTTCCTGGAACGCGCGCCGACGCCGGCCTGGCGGCGGAGCGCGGATTTCTCCCTCGTCTGGGCGAACAAGGCCTATGCCGACGCCGTCGAAGCGACGACGCCGGCCGCGGTGCTGAAAGAGCAGATCGAACTCGATCCCGCCTCGCGCAAGATCGCTGAGAAGGCCGCCGGCGAAAAACGGGCGGTCGAGGGACGCGTGACCGCGAACATCCAGGGCGAGCGCCGCGTCTTCAAGGTTACCGAAACGCCGATGCACACGGCGGGAGACGCGGCGATCGGCGGCTTCGCGATCGACATCACCGAGCTTGACCGGACCCGCACGGATCTAAAGCAGCACGTCGAGGCCAATCGGCGCACGCTCGACCAGATACCCACGGCCGTTGCGCTGTTCGGCGGCGCGCGCGAGTTGATCTACTACAACGAGGCGTTCTTGCGCTTGTGGCAGCTTGAGGACGCCGACCTCCTCGGCAAGCCGACCCATGGCGAGATTCTCGACAAGCTCCACTACGCCGGGCGTCTGCCAGAGCCGTCGGATTACGCCGCTTGGAAAGCGGACCAGCTCGCGCTCTATACGGAAGACCTGTCGGAGCCCGGTTCGGAGCGCGGCGGCGGCGCCCCGGACGACGTCTGGCCCCTGCCCGACGGCAGGACCCTCCGCGTTGCGCGCACGCGCCATCCCCTCGGAGGCGTGCTCGTCCTGTTCGACGACATCACCGAGAAAATGCAGCTCGAAGCGCGCTTCAACACGCAGTTGAACGTTCAGCATGCGACCTTGAACAATCTCTCCGAGGGCGTTGCAGTGTTCGCCTCCAACGGGTCGCTTCGCCTCCATAATGAGGCTTTCCGCAAGCTCTGGCGCTTCGACGCGACGCAACTCGACGCCGGTCCCCATATCGATCGGGTGATTTCCATGATGGAAGCCCAGATCGCCCAGGGCGCCGGGGCCCTCGCCGACATCAAGCGCCGGGCGACGTCGATGTCGCCGAAAGACAGGGCGCCCATCAGGGAGGGCGCGATGGCGCTCGCCGACGGCCGCCATCTCGCCTTCGGCACCGAACCCCTGCCGGACGGCGCAACGCTCGTGCATTTCCTCGACGTCACGGACTCCCGCGAACGCGAAAAGGAGCTGAAAGAGCGCAACGCGCTTCTCGAGGATATCGATCGGCAGAAATCGAAATTCGTCGACCATGTCTCCTATCAGCTGCGCACCCCGCTCGCGACCATCATCGGCTTCGCGGAAATGCTCGACAATCAGATGTTCGGCGTCCTGAACGATCGCCAGCAGGACTACATCGCCAGCATTCTTTCCGCCTCGCACCATTTGCGGGACCTGATCACGGACATTATCGATCTTGCAGCGATCGACGCCGGCAAGCTTGCGATCGATCGATCGCAAACGGACATTCGCAATCTGTTGGAGAATGCGGCGACCTACGCGGCGCTTAAAGCCGAGGACACGCAGATTGCGCTGCGGGTCGACTGCGCCAAGGATATCGGGCTTATCGAGGCGGATGAGAAACGCCTGAAACAGGTTCTCTTCAACCTCCTCTCCAACGCCTTCGCCTATACGAGCGCCGACGGCGAGGTCGTTCTCGGCGCCGACCGCGCGCCGGGGCTCGTGCGCATCTGGGTGCGGGACACAGGCCGGGGCGTCTCGCCGGAGGATCAGCCAAAGGCGTTCGATCCTTTCGTCAGTCGGGGGCCGAGCGCCGGAGCCGGCATCGGTCTCGCGCTTGTGAAACGCTTCGTCGATCTGCATGGCGGCTGGGTGCGCATGGAATCGGCTTCAGGGGCCGGGACGTGCGTAACGTGTTACCTGCCGGATCGCCGCATGGGCGAACAGGGCGAGGAGGAGGACGAGGCCGGCGGTCCGCAAGGCGGGGGCCCGGACGTCCCGGAGAGCGACGCCGGCGAGGCGGAAGCCGCGGCGTCCGCGACGCGCTCCGCGCTGAAGGCCGCGGAATAAGCGAACGTCCCGTCGGACGCCGCTTTTTCGCCGTCATTTTCTCCTTTATCCTGCGTTCATGTCGCCCGTTCTCTTGCTGATCGCAGCCGTCGCCGCAGCGACGCCGGAAGCTCCGTTCAATCCATTCGACGCCCTAGCGCTCGAAAGCGCCGTCGAGCGCGACCGGTATCTTGACTGCGTCGCGCTCGTTGATGCGGATACGGAGCGGGGGCGGGCCGCGGCCGAAAAATGGACCGCCGAGGGGGGCGGCGTCGCCGCGCACCATTGCCGGGCCGTCGCCGACCTCGCGAGCGGGTTTCCGCGTCTTGCCGCGATCCGCCTGATGCAGATCGTGGAGCGCGCCGACGCGGGCGATATCCTCACGCGCGCGCGCTTCCTCGAACAGGCGGCGCTCGCCTTTATGGAAGCGGAGGCGCCCGAACACGCCCTCGAAGCGCTGAACGAGGCGCGGCGGCTCGCGCCCAATTCCGGCGAACTCAGCCTGACGGCCGGCGTCGTCTATGCGGCCAACGAAATGTGGCAGGCGACCGTCGACGCGGTCACCGCCGCCGAAGAACAGGGCTTCCGCAGCCCGGCCGCCTTTGTCGCGCGCGGCCGCGCCCATATGGCTTTGGCGAAAAACCTGCGCGCCGCGGAGGATGTCGTCGCCGCGCTCAAGATGGATCCGTTCGACCTCGACGCGCTGGTCCTGCGCGGCGAACTGCAACAGCTCGGCGTGGAAATCGACGCCAATTATCAGCGCGCGCCCGCCGCCCCTCGATAGCCGCCGATCCGTCGGCGGCCATCAACGCCGACGCGACCGTCTTCGCGCTCTTCCTCTGTTTCCGAGAAACGTCGTCGGTCCCGGATGCGCAGGCGTGACGTCGGAGAAAAATTAACGATCCGTTAACGCCTTATTAATGACTTCGCGGCCGAATAAGCGAACAGTCTCGACGATCCCTTAACGCCGTCGAATCGGAATTCGCCATGAAGCCCACGCATCGCCCCGCCGTCCACGCCCTTCAGGAACGCGCGCTTCGGGCCGCCAGCGAACGCGCGCGCAGACGCACCGGCAACAAGCGGCTCTCGCGCAGCGCCAGACTTCATCTGATCGACATCGTCTCTCGGTGGGGCGGCTCCGGCCTTGCGCTGCTCGCCGGCCTCGGGATCTTCATGGCCGTTTCCGCCGGGCGGGTTTATCCGATGCGCGCGGCAATATGGCTGTTGATCATGATGGCCGCGGTTTCCGTATGCCGCCGTTTACGGAACGAATTCCGGGCCGGCGAGAAGATCGCCGCCAAGCCGTTTCGTTGGCGCGCGAACTACACATCGTCCCTGTCGGTTTTAAGCGCCAGCTTCGGGGCCGGCCTCCTCATCCTCTCACCCGCCGGCGCGCCGGCCGCCTCCAGCCTGACGCTCGCGGCGATCGTGCTTGCGGGCGCGGTCGGCGCGGGCGCGCTGCATGTCGCCCATGGGCGCAGCATCGTCGCGATCCTCGCGCCCGCATCGGGCTTTGTCATTGCGGCGGTCTGGCGCTCTCACGGGGCCGCCCTCGCCGTCTTCGGCGCCGGCGCGCTTGTCGCGGCGGCTTCGGCCGCGCTTTTCCTCGCCTCGCGCCAGCTGCAGCAGGCGACCGCCGCGCGTTTCCCCCGGACCCGGACGATCCGGCGCGAGACCGACACGGGCGGCGACGCCCTACCCGGCTTCATCCCCGGCGGCGCCCAGGCCGAACTCGGATAAGTTTCCCCGTCGACGGCGTGCGGCCTTGGAACGTTTCGACACTTATTCGTTAGACTTCGTCAGCCCCTTCGCGGTAAGACCGCGGACGTCATGGCGCTCACGGCGGAGGGTTGCGAAAAGTGGCGGAAGGCTTTCACCTCGAAGACGATGAAAAGACGCTGGCGAGGGTCATGGACCTCGCCAAGGCCGATCCCGCCGCCATCGACGGAGCCAACGGGGCCCTGCCCAAAGCCTTCGAGCACTATCTCTCGCAGGTCGTGCGCTATGCGACCGGCGAGGACCGGAACTGGGACGAGCCCGAGACGCTTCTTGAGCGCGCCGTCCAGGCCTGGGAGCTTGGCAAGAATCGAAAAAAGGATGAACACGTTGTTTCGCTTCGTTCCGAAGATGCGAATGACTGGCGCGGCGAACGCCTCGTGCTCGACATCATCACCGAAGACAAGCCTTTTCTGGTCGATTCAGTCTCCGCAGCGCTGAGCGAGGCAGGCAAGCCCGTCTCCTTCTTCGTCAACGCCGTCGTCGACGTTGTCCGCGATGGCGAGGGACGGCGCATCGAGAAGTCGGCCGGGGCCGAGCGCGAATCGATGATTCACGCGGAAATGGATCCGGCCATCAATGATGATGAGATCAGGGCTCTGAAGGAAAGCCTCGGCCAGGTTCTCGAAGATGTCTCCATCGCCGTAGCGGACTGGGAGCCGATGCGCGCGCGACTGGGCGCCTGCATCGCCCAGCTCGAGCGCGCGCGTCCGGACGGCGTCGACCGCGAGGACCTGCGCGAAGCCGTCGACTTTCTGAAATGGCTCTGGGACAATCGTTTCGTTTTCCTCGGCATGCGCCGCTATGAATACGCGGTGGGCGATGGCGGGGTTTCATTCACGAAAAAGCCGGAAGACGACCTCGGCATTCTGCGCGACCATTCGCGGCGGGTCTTGAGATCGACTTTCTCCGAAGGCGGAAAGCTTTCACCGGCTGTTGAGGATTTCATGGAGTCCGGCGAGCCGATCATCATCGCCAAGGCGAACGCGAAGTCCCTCGTCCACCGTCGCGTCTACATGGACTATATCGGCGTGAAGTCCTATTCAGCGAGCGGCGAAGTCACAGGCGAAGACCGCTTCGTCGGTCTCCTCGCGGCGGAGGCTTATAACCGTCCGGCTTCGGATATTCCCCTTTTGCGCGCGAAGATGCGCACGATTTTGGAAAAGGCCGGCTTTGCGCCGGGCGGGCACAATGAAAAGGCTCTTCTCAATATCCTGGAGACCTTTCCGCGCGATGAAATGTTCCAGGCGGATGTCGAGACGATCGGCGACACGAGCCTCGGGATCCTGCGTCTCTACAAACGTCCGCGCGCGAAGCTATTCTACCGGCGGGACCGTTTCGACCGCTTCGTATCCGCGCTGGTCTTCATCCCGCGCGATCGCTTCAATTCCGTGATCCGACAGGAAATCGGCGACTATCTCGCCCGGACCTTCGAGGGCCGGATCTCGGCGTTCTACCCGAGCTTCGGGGACGCCGCGCTCGTCAGGGTTCACTTCATCATCGGCATCGATCCGGGCGCGCCGGAGGGTCCCGGTCTTGCGGAAATGACGCTGGCGATCCGCCAGATCTGCCGCGACTGGAGCGACGACCTCCTCGACGCGGTCCGTGAGACGGACGAAGCCGCGGGCAGCAATCTCTTCGAACGCTACAAGAACGCATTCGACGCAGGCTACCGCGAACACACCCCGGCCCGTCAGGCGATCGAAGACATCGGCGTCATCGAAAAGATGGGACCGGACGCGCTTGTCCCCCGCGTCTTCAAAAACCCGCAGGACAGGCCGCACGAAATCCGCCTAAAGCTTTATTCCTCACGCGGACCGATGAAACTGTCGCGACTGATCCCGATTGTCGAGAATATGGGTCTCGACGTCATTCGCGAGGCCGGATATCAGGTCACGCCCGCTAATGGCGGGCTGGGCGCGCTCTGGGTCCATGATATCCATGCGGAGGAAACGAACGGCCGGGCGCTCGACGTCGACGGCGTGCGCGGGCTCCTGGAGGAAGCCTTCTCCGCCGTCATCGCCCGCGAAAGCGAGGACGACACATTCAACGCCCTCGTCGTTCTCGCCGGCCTCAACTGGCGCGAGGCGTGGATGTTGCGTGCGGCCGCCCGCCACCACATGCAGGCCGGCTTCGCCTTCTCCCAGAGCTACATCGCCGAAGCGCTCGCCGCGCACCCGGCGATCGTCCGCGACCTGGTCAAGGTCTTTCATGCGCGCTTCAATCCCGCCGGTCCGGTCAATGCGGACGCGCGCGAGGCCGAAGTCGCGGCGGCGGAGGAAAAAGTCGTCGCGGCCCTCGACGACGTGGCGAGCCTCGACGAAGACCGGATCATCCGCCGCTATCTCAGCTTCTTCCACGCGGTCACCCGGACGAATTTTTATCAGCGCGACAAAGCCGGATCGCCGAAAGGCTACATCGCCTTCAAGATCGACAGCGCGAAGATAGCCGAATTGCCGGAGCCGAGGCCCTACCGGGAAATCTTCGTATCCGGCCCGCGGGTCGACGGCGTGCATTTGCGTTTCGGCGCGGTGGCGCGCGGCGGGCTTCGCTGGTCCGACCGCCGTGAAGATTTCCGCACGGAAGTCCTCGATCTGGTCAAGGCCCAACGCGTCAAGAACGCGGTGATCGTGCCGACCGGGTCGAAAGGCGGGTTCTACCCGAAACAGCTCCCCGCCGGCGGCGACCGCGCCGCCGTCTATGAGGAGGGGCGCGAGGCGTACCGCATCTTCATCCGCGGGCTCCTCGACCTGACGGACAACATCGTGGACGGAAAGACCGTCTCACCGCCAAATCTCGTGCGCTGGGACGATCCGGACCCCTACCTCGTCGTCGCGGCCGACAAGGGCACGTCCACCTTCTCCGACACGGCGAACGCGATCGCCGAGGAATACGAATTCTGGCTCGGCGATGCGTTCGCATCCGGCGGCTCGGTCGGATACGACCACAAGGCGATGGGCGTCACGGCCCGCGGCGCGTGGGTCGCGGTCAAACGCCATTTCCGCGAGCTTGGCAAGGACATCCAATCCGAACCCTTCACCGTAGCCGGCGTCGGCGACATGTCGGGCG
>CAZBOC010000068.1:0-11611 GCA_964493225.1 uncultured Caulobacterales bacterium
TGGAAACACTGGAATCCGCTAGCTCATAACCGTCTACGAAACCGGGGGAAGTCCAAGTCCAATTGATGTTAGCGCGCCGGTCTATCGCTGACGCCCGAAAACACATCGCTCTGACGCCCTTCAATCAATAACCGCGTGAAAAACTGATAGTTGGGCAATTGTATCAAGTCGAATGGCGTGATTTGCCCCAGTTGCTTTGAGAGAATCGTCGCGTCGGTAACGCCAAAACGGAACACGAACCAGGTCCCTACATTACCAATGATCGCCTCGAACACGGCTTTCGAGATCTGCTCGGTATGCTGGTGCGCGAGAACGAGGCCAACTTTATATTTCCTTAGCTCTGAGAGAAGTTCGGCAAAGGCGTCGTTCGTAATGGAATGAAATTCATCGGTGTAAATATAAAAAGGTCGACGCAGCGGTTCCGGCGTATCCTGTCGGGCGTAGGCTGCATGCCCGAGACTTGTGATCATGAGACCGCCAAGTAGATTGGCGCTGTCGGTGCCAAGCTTCCCTTTTGCCAAGTTGATAATAAGAGGTCGGCCTTCGTCCATGACCTGGCGGAGGCGGATCGGCTTTTCAGGGTGGCATACGACTTTGCGCAAGAGCGGATGGGCGAGAAAACCGCTTAGCTTGTTGGCGATGGGGCTGATGCCATCGACGCTGTTTTGGTAGCGCAGCTTTTTGAATTCAAAGGCCCAGAAATTCCTCACCTGCGGGTCGGTGATGTACTCAAGAGCGCGCTCGCGGAATTGCTCATTGAGAAAGAGCGGCATGATGTCTTCGAGATTGGCGCTCGGTTGTTCCAAAAGGGCGAAGAGCGCGAAGCGAAGCAAGTGCTCCATGCGCGCGCCCCAGGCGTCCGCCCATTGTTTTTTGAGCGTCGTAATGAGGCCGGAGACGACCAGCGGGCGGTATTCATCGGAAACGCGGGTTAGCGGATTGTAGCCATACTCGCAATCAGGATCGGCGGGGTTCCAGATGATGGCGTTTTCGTTTGCATGCGCGGCAATTTCCTGGGCGAGATCGCCATGGGGGTCGAGCAGGCAAAAGCCATTACCCTGCTCAAGGTCCTGGCGCATGAGGTTAGAGAGGAGCGTTGATTTCCCGGTGCCCGTCTGCCCGATGATATACATGTGATGCAGACGATCCGGCTGTAGGATGCCGAAAGAGCGCGGCTCGGTTTCATAGCGCTTCGTGATTGAACCGATGATGGTGATGGGTGATGACGTCGATGGCATCGACATATTGTCGACGAGATCAACGCTTCATCTAGGGGGCTTGATCAGAGAACTTTTCGAGCGCGGCCGTCTTGATTGATTGCATTCGTGTCGCGGAGTTTAATGATCGGGCGAACCGTTTTGTGGTTAGCCGCAGCGACAATCCTCTCAACTTGAGAATTCCTCCATTGGGGACGTCCAAGTCCAAGTCCAACCGTCCAAGTCCGCTTCATTGAAGTTCCGATAGGCGTAGTGCGCGCGAAAGCGAAGACGACCCTTGAGTACTCCTTTCTGATTGTCCTCAATCACTATTGTTAGACCGTTTTTGTCATCACTAATCGATGCAATCTGAAACGGGCGCATCCGGTCCCAAGGGCCTTCAAGTTGTGCGAAGTTACTCATCAATTCTTTCCTCTGGCGGAGGTGGTGGATCGCCGTAACGGTACTTTTCGCGGTTCTTTCCGTCTTGGATTTCAACGGTCGGTCGCCCGTCTTTGCTTGTGGGACGGACATTGATTTTCCGTCCGTCAGGAGTCGTGCCGGTCCTTTTACCATCGCCGCGGTCAACCACACTATCAGGGTCAACTTCGCCGTCAAAATCACCGTCAGCTTCGGCCATTCCGCCTGGTTTGTGTCGTATTGTTTTGTACGTCCTTTTGTTTCTCGGCCTGGCGTCGCGCCATCTTTAATATTCATCGCCGCGTCGCCGAATGCCTCAGACGCGCTTGAGAAAACTGTGTCTCCAAGAATAGTTCCGTCTGATTGTCCAGTCGCCGCTTCAACGGCGTCGTCACAGAGAACCGCACACCCAGCCGCAGCAACAGCGCCTACTATGTAGGGAATTGCCGGAGCCAGTACGATGAATTCACCGGTCGGATCGAGTGCGTTTATACGATCGTTTGCGACATACGCATACAAATTCAACTGGTCCTCGTATCCGATGGGATCGGTTTGCAGGAACCGGCCGATGACGGGGTCGTAGAACCGCGCCTGCATGTAGGCGAGATCCGTATCGGCGTCGTTCATGTGGCCCGTGAACAATTGGGCGTTAGTGTCGGAACCGGAGTGAATTTCACCAAAAGGCGTGAGCTGGGTGCGCTTCGTTACCGCCCCCGCCGTATTCGTCGAGGCGACGCGACTGCCGAGATGGTCGTGATGGTGATAGGAATTGACGGCGCCGTCTGCAAACCAGACGCTCATCGGCCCGATGGCCGCGAAGTCAAATTTCTTACCCTTTGAAGCGTTGCGCCGGAAGATCGGCGTTCCGCTCCGCATCGAATATACGTCGTAAATGGTCTTGGTCGCTGAGCGGATGCTTTTCACGCGTTTGCGATCGCCGTCATAGACATAAGCCTGGGCAACCCCGCCGCCATTGGCGCTGGCGGGCTGGTTCGCGCGGTCATAGGTGAATGAGAAACGTCCATTATTCGTGGTGTTTCCGAGGCTGTCATACTGAAAAGACCGCGTTGGGTTGGCGCTGTCCGTCACTGTACTTACCCGATTGCTCGCGTAACCTATCGTGACTGTTCGTGAGCCCAGCCTCTTTTCGCGGATATTGTTGAGCGCGTCATACTTGTAAGAGCCCGCTCCCCAAGGGCCAGTCGCCTTCAACAGCCGCCCGACGTTGTCATAGGTGAAGAACCGGTTGTTGCCTGTGACCGCGAAATCCATGATTTCGTCGACTTTACCGCGCGCGTCGTATTGATAATTGAGATCCAGCGCAACATCGCCGCCCGGCTTGTAGCTATGCTGTCGATCCGTAAGCTGGCGACTATTCAGTTCCTGTCTGAAGACCTGGCCGTCACCATAGGCCGCGGCCTAGATGGGCGGTAGCGTCCTCCGCCGGCGCGATGTCGCCATCGTGCGCTGGCAATGCGGAGAGGACTTCTGGCTTCCTTGTGTCTTTCATGTTGTAGAGCGCGCGGCGCGCGGCGCGCGGCACTCCGCGGCTTGAGCGCAATGCCACTCGCGGCGAACAGGGCCGGCTCGCCAGCTGTGAACGGCAATTTTCAAGGGTGAGATCCGCGACCGTGATCGAATTCGATCACCCTTCAGATCGCGCGTCTCGCGGCGCAGCTCCTTCACTCCGCCCGATGACGCCTGGCGCTCGGCATCACCGGCGAGGCGCCGCTTGCCGCTGTCGAGAAATTCTTTTGACCAGGAGTAGTATAAACGCTGGGCGTTCCCTTCACGCCGGCAAATCTCGGCAATCGAATGCTCGCCCCGAAGACCGGAGAGAACGGTTTATCGAATTCAATAAACGACCTTTTCTTCG
The DNA here is from genome assembly GCA_964493225.1 of uncultured Caulobacterales bacterium. Classification (GTDB taxonomy): domain Bacteria; phylum Pseudomonadota; class Alphaproteobacteria; order Caulobacterales; family Parvularculaceae; genus JAJFFW01. The sequence goes on from CAZBOC010000068.1 coordinate 3,493, forward strand.
ATTGAATACCGCTTCCGCATCGCGCGGCCGATGTTCTTGATGTGCTGTTCGGCGTCGATCGAACTCGATCGGCCCTGCGGCCCGGATTTTCGTCTCATCTTCGTTTTCCTTTCTACGCGACGATGAGCCAGAAATCCTCCGTTACGCAAAACAACCGATCTGTCGCACGGTCGCTAACGGGGAACAACATGGCGGCAAGGTATTCGCCGTTATCTCCGCCGCCGCATTTATGCAGACGGCTGGACGCACGTTCGCGATGTTTTCAGCATTCATCCGAAATTTGTCCGTTGGTTTGATTCTGAATATCGCAGGGCCGGATGGGGGAAGGCACTTAGCGCAGGTGGGGAGATGACACCCTAATCAAAGGCTACGCAGCCGTCCCGCATAGGCTTCCCTCCACAATCCGGCGCATCTTCCCAGCCGCCCCAGCTTTTCACGCTGTCCGGGATCGGGGCGCTTCACGCTATTACTTTTCATCAGCGCAGACCCATGGCTGGCCGATGCGTTCCCCAACGCAGCCCCCATCAACGGCGCCGGCTCAAGCCCGGATTGCAGTCATCTGTGCGCCAACAAACTCCTGCAGGCCCTGGCGGCGGTCGGTGCGATCCGCGGGCAGGCCCGAACCGTAATTCGATAGTGGAAAACAAAAGTGAAAAATCAGCTCTCGTGCTGGGGGCGTCGGGCGGTATCGGCTCCGCGGTTGCGCGCGCCCTCCGCGAGGCGGGATACGATCAGGTCGAAGGTTTGAGCCGCAGCCTCGACGGTTTCGACGTGCGCGACGAGGCGTCGCTCGCCCGGCTCGCCGAAGGCATCGCGGCGGGGGGCCTGCGGTATCAGCTGATCTTCAACGCCGTCGGCGCCCTGGAGGGGGCGGGGCGTCGACCCGAAAAGGCGTTCTCGGAACTAGAGCCCGAGGCCATGGTCGACGCCTTCGCCGTCAACGCCGTCGGCGGCGCGCTCGCCTTTAAGCACTTCGCGCCGCTTCTCGCGCAAAAAGAGCGATCGGTCTTCGCCACGCTCTCCGCGCGGGTCGGCTCGATCGGCGACAATCGACTTGGCGGCTGGACGAGCTATCGCGCCTCGAAGGCCGCGCTCAATCAGATCGTGCGCTGCGCGGCGATCGAGATCACCCGCTCGCGGCCAGACGCGATCGTCGTCGCGCTCCATCCGGGAACGATCGAAACCGAGCTGACGCGGAAATACGCCCGAGGGCGCTACACCGCCACGCCGGACGAGGCGGCCCGCCAGATGCTGACGACCTTGTCCAACCTTTCGCCGGCGGACACGGGAGGCTTCTTCGATTACGCCGGCGAGCCTATCGTTTGGTGAGCCGGCGCGACGAAGTCAGGTCTCCAGGATCATGTCGAAGCCGCCGAAAATCATGCGCTTGCCGTCAAACGGCATCGGATCGCTTTCGGTCATGCGCGGGTCGGCCTGGACCTTCTCCCAGCCGGCGTCGCGCGCGGCCTTGGACGGCCATTCGATCCAGGACCAGACCACCGTTTCGTCGGCGCGCGCCTTCACCGCCATCGGCATCGACGTCACCTCGCCGTCCGGCACATCGTCGCCCCAGCCTTCGACAACTCTCGTCGCGCCGTGGTCCTTGAAGATCTCCGCGGCCATGCGCGCAAAGGCGAGATATTCATCACGTTTCGCCGTCGCCACAGGAACGACCGCCCCGTCGACATAAACCATAACATGCCTCCTTATTCGCCGCGGAATGCGGCCTCGAGCTTTGCGATATCGATTCTGCGCATCTCCATCATGGCCGCCCGCGCGCGATCGGCGGCCTGCCTGTCCGCAGCATTCATGTAGGCCGGAAGGATTTCAGGCGTGATCTGCCAGGAGACGCCGAAACGATCGACGAGCCAGCCGCACATCGATTCCTCGCCGCCCTCAGAGGTCAGCGCCGACCACAGGCGATCCGTCTCCGCCTGGTCTCTGGTCAGGACCGAGATCGACGCCGCAGGCGTCAGTTTGTAATTCGGACCGCCATTCAGCGCCATGTATGACGCGCCTGCGAGCGTAAATTCCACGACGAGGGCCGGTCCTTCCGCCTCCGGTCGCCAGGCGGTCTCGATGCGGCTTTCGGGGATCAGCGAAACATAGAATTCCGCCGCCGCCTCGCCGTCACCGTCAAACCAGAGACAGGTTCGGACTTTCGGTCTGTCTGACATCGTTTTCGACCTCACGCCTCGATATGCGGCGGCCCCGGCTTATGCGCCGGGTCCATCCAGAACAATTCCCGGGTATGGCCGTCCGGGTCTTCAAAAGCGCGCTGACGCACGAAGCCATGCTCCGAAGCGCGGCGGGCCTCGCCGCCGCCATGCGCGGCCGCCTTGTCAAAGGCCGCATCGACGGCAGCGCGGCTCCGGAGCTGCAACGCGATGGACATTGCGGTCGTCTGGCGCGCAGCGGCGATCGACTTCCGCATGACGGATGCGTATTTATCTTGGTTCAGAAACATCGCGCTCGAGGCTCCGTTGATTTCCATGCCGAGCGCTGTTTCGTCTGAACAGGTCACATTGAATGAAGGGCCGAGCGCTTCGACAGCGGCCCGAGAGCGGCCGAGGCCGGCGACAGGCGGATCAACATGAACGCGGAGCGTCATCATGACGTTCCTTGGGCTGAGAACTTTGCGAGATACGGCGCCAGATGGTCCAGGGCGACGCGCCAGTTGATGGCGAACCGCATTGTTTCGGCCGCGCGCCGCGCGGCCGCGTCGGTGAAGCGCGCCTCGAAATAAAGACGCGTTCCCTTGTCTTCCTCCGTGAACAAGACCGTGATGACGGCGCTTGGAGGAAGCCCCGCGCCGCACGCCTCCCCCGACGCCGGATCGCCCTCTATGACAAGCTTTTCAGGCGGCTTGAATTCGATGATCTCTCCGCGGGCGGGATGACCGGCGCCGTCCGCTCCGACCATGGCGACATAAAAAACCCCGCCGACCCGCGCGTCGATTTTTGCGCGGGTCTGATCGGGCCCGAACGGACCCCACCACCGCGCGACATGCTCGGGCTTGGTCCAGACGTTCCAGACAAGCGCGCGCGGAGCGTCGTAACGTCGGGTCATCGTCAAAACGCGGTCCGCAACGGCGCCCTGGAAATCCATTAGTCCCCGCCCTTTCCCTGCAGCTCGCCGAGATAAGCGTCGAGACGGTCGAGGCGGGCTTCCCAATTCGCGCGGCAGCCCGCCAGCCATGCCTCGGCTGCGCCAAGCTCCCCGGGGCGGATCGAGCAGATGCGCACCCGTCCCTTCTTGTCGGAGGTCATGAGCCCGCAGTCCTCAAGAACCCTGAGGTGCTGCATGAACGACGGCAGGGCCATCTCGAAGGGCGCGGAAAGGTCCTTCACGCTGGCGGGCCCCTGCGCCAGCTGCGTCACGACCGCCCGCCGCGTCGGGTCGGCGAGCGCGCGAAAGACATCGTTCAGGGCGTCGCTTCGGTTAGGCATACGCCTAAGTTAAAGGGCTGGGCGGCGGGGCGCAAGACCGTTAGTCGGAAAACTAACCTTTTCCGGACGCAAAACCAGGATCAGCAAAGGCATCGGCGCGTTCCGGCCCTAAATGGATAGTCGATAGCCGCCGCTTTCCGTGACGAGGAGCGACGCGTTCGAAGGATCGGGCTCGATTTTCTGGCGCAAGCGGTAGACATGCGTCTCGAGCGTGTGCGTTGTCACGCCTGAATTATAGCCCCATACCTCGTCAAGCAGCACGTCGCGCGAGACGGGCTGTCCGCCGGCCCGGTAGAGGTATTTCAGGATCGACGTTTCCTTTTCGGTGAGACGGATTTTCTTGTCTTCCTCCGTCACCAGCATTTTCACGGCCGGGCGGAATTCATAAGGGCCGACCTTGAAGACTGCGTCTTCGCTCTGTTCATGGCTTCGCAAATGCGCGCGGACGCGCGCGAGAAGGACGGCGAACTTGAACGGCTTCGTCACATAGTCGTTGGCGCCGGCGTTCAGGCCGAGAATGTGGTCCGCATCCGTATCCGCGCCCGTCAGCATGATGATGGGCGATTTGAAGCCGTTCTTGCGCATCAGCTCGCAGGCTTCGCGACCGTCCATGTCCGGCAGACCGACGTCGAGAAGCATGAGATCGAGATGCGCTTCCTGCTTGACGCGTTCAACCGCTTCCTGCGCCGTGACCGCGGCCTCGACGGAAAACTCCTGATGAAGCGCGAACTGGTCCATCAGCGTTTCGCGCAAAAGCTCGTCGTCATCGACGAGAAGGATTTTTTTCGCCCGCATCATTTCGTCCCAACTAAAATGCTCTCGCCAGCCTCATACCCGCAACCGCCGGCAATGGAGAAATCACTTTCGCCTCACGCCTGCGTTAGATCGCAAGGGCCTCCCGATCATCACGCCGGACGCGGGCCGAAGATTTCCGTCCCGATTCTGACATGCGTCGCGCCGAGTTGAACGGCCGTCTCGAAATCGCCGCTCATGCCCATACTCAGGGCGGCGAGGCCGTTGCGGTCGGCGATTTTCTTCAGGAGAGCGAAATGCGGCGCGGGCGGCTCGTCGATCGGAGGTATGCACATCAGGCCGGCCACATTCAGGCCATACTCATTTCTGCACTGAGCGATGAAGGCGTCGACCTCTTGCGGCGCGACGCCGGCCTTTTGCGGCTCTTCGCCGGTATTGACCTGAACAAACAAATCCGGCGACCTGCCGGATCGCTCGATTTCATCGGCGAGGACCCGCGCGAGCTTTTCGCGGTCGAGCGTTTCGACGGCGTCGAACAGCGCGACGGCGTCCCGGACCTTGTTCGTCTGCAGGGGACCGACCAGGTGAAGACGGGCGTCGCCATAACGTTCTTTAAGGGCCGGCCATTTCTCCCGGGCTTCCTGGACCCGGTTTTCACCGAAGAGGCGGCAGCCGCCGGCGAGAGCGCGCTCAATTGTTTCGACGCTGTGTTTCTTGGAGACGGCCGTGACGGCGACGCCGGTTCCGTCCTTTCCCGCCTCGGCGGCCGCCTTTAGAATGCGCTCGCGGATTTCGGCGATCCGCTTGGCCGGATCGGGCAGAGAGGGCGCGCCATCCTCGACAGACATGAAAATCTCCGCAAACGGGCGCTCGATCTAGCAGCCGCCGCCCACGCGCTCAACTGCGCGAGCCTCAGGGCTGACGCGCCTTTCTCGGTTGCATTCCTTACGGACGCGCGCAGGATCGCCGATCCCGCCGAGATTGTCGACGCGCTTCCGGCGGGCGCGGCCGTCATCCTGAGGGACTATGACGATCCCGTCCGCGCCGAGCGGGCGGATCGCCTCTGCGCGCGGGCGCGCCGACGCGGACTTCGTTTCTACGCCGCCGGCGACAGCGCGCTCGCCGAAGCGATCGGGGCGGACGGGGTGCATCTCCCCGGGGCCATGCTCCGGGGGAGCCTGCGCGCGCCGCGCGGGATGCTGTTGTCGGCCTCCTGCCATGATGCGGCGGAACTGGCGCGCGCGGCGGCCATAGGGGCCGACAGCGCGTTCCTTTCCCCGGCCTTCGCCACGCGCAGCCATCCGAGCGCGCGAGCCCTCGGGGCGGAAGCATTTCGCGCCCTCGCCGCCGGAGCCGAGCTTCCCGTGATCGCGCTGGGCGGGATCACCGCCGCCAATGCAGGACGCCTCGCGGGGCGCAATGTCTGCGGTCTTGGCGCAATCGGCGCCTTTCTGCCGGCGTCCGACGCCGACATTGGCCCATGACAATCTCGCGGATGAAAATTTTGCCTAAACCAATAAAGAGGGGCGGTCCGTCTGGCCCGCCCCTCTTCATTATCCCCTCTAAGCAACGTAGGCGCTTAGAAACATTTATCGTCTTCTAGAATTTTATTGAGCTCTCAATGACAACGGTGGCGGCTTCTTCGGGGCCGCCCGCCGCAGCCGGCTTGGTTGCGTCGACAAACTGGGCGGCCGCGCCGATCGTAATGCCGCGGCCGAGGAAATATGTCACGCCGGCCTGGGCCGTCTGCGTGTCCCGGAAAAGGGTGGGATCGAGCGGGTTCGGACCAAAGGCCGACGCCTCGGCTTCGCCGTAGCCAAGCATGAAGCCCCAGTCCCCCTTCTCCTCTCCGGTCTTGAAGGTCACGCCGGCGTCGAAGGCGAGATAGCCGTCGTCGCCGTTTTCGCGCGCGATGATGCCGGCGTTGGTGGACTTCACGGAGCCGCCGAGCGTGATCCCGCGAAACGCCAGATTGACGCCGAGGGAATAGGCCTCGTAGTCGTTGAAGACCGGCGACAACGACCGCGCGTCCTCGTCCGCGGCGACGTAGCTTGCGCCGAGACCGACCAGCACGTCCCGCGACACCTTTTTCTGGTAATAGAGGGCCGCTTCGACAACGTCTTCCCAATGCGAGGACTCGGTTAACAGTCCGCCGTCGGGCGCCAGAAGCAAGCCGTCCACTGGCGCGCACAGGTCTTCGCCGCAGTCGCGGAGCGTCGGCGAATAGGAGACGCCGAGCTGCAATCCGCCCAGAATTCCGCCCAGATAATTCGCCGGCGACATGTATGTGATCTTGGTGGCGTTGCCGGAAAAATCGTTGACCGTGTGTATGTCGTTCAAACCGGACAGGTCGGTGCGCCAGTCATTCACGTTTATCGAGCGGAAAATGGTTGGGGCCGTGACTGACAAGGACCGCGCGACCCCATGATCCCGCCCGACGATGACCTCGCCGAAACCGCCGCGCAAATAGGCGTAGGCGCCCTGGACGAAGCCGTCGCTGTCAAACGGGCCGACGCCGCGCGGGCCGCCGATGAGAAAGCTCGAATAGCGGCCGCCGGCGAAGATCTGCGCCGGTTGTTGTCCGTCGACGCGGGTCTCCAAGACCGCCCCGACCTCCAGGCCGTTTCGGAACACTGTCGATCCCGTGAACCTGATTTCCGCATCGGCGTCGCCGGCCTCCTCGCCGTCGCTTACGCCGGCGACGAGGCTGGCGGTTCCCTCGACTTTCAGGTCGATGGGATCGGCCGCGAAAGCATGGGAGAAGGGCGCGAGGGCCAGCCCTGCGAGTATCCCGTGCTTCATTTTGCGGCGACGTTGCATTGCTTTCGCCATCACTCCAAAGACGCGGCGGTCGCTGACCGACCCCGCTTGACTTCGCCCCGACGCCTACTCGCGAAATTCGCGGCCATCGCCAGCGCGATCCCCATGGCGCGCGAACATGCTTCGCCGGCGGTCTTAATCTCGCCGACAATACTCACTAACTCATAAAGTCCGTCAGATCGCCGGGTCAAGGAGTCGGGCGAACGGCGGTTGTGTAATTCGCGATTTGTGGTACGAAAACCACGTCGCGTCGCCGCAATGGGCGTTAAGATATTGGAATTGTTTACCTATGCAGAGCGATGAGACGCGCCGGTCAAAGGTGTTGCTTGCGGCGTTCGCGGTTGCGGCCCTGACGGCCTGCGCCAGTGGTGGGGGTGATGGTCGCAACGCGACGCTCCCTTCCTACTCGGTCAGCTCGAAGGGCGGAAAGGCGACGACTGTCAACCGATACTTGTGGGCGGCGTCTCTGGAGACGCTGGACTTTCTGCCGGTCTTCTCCGCAGACCCGATCGCCGGGCTGATCATCACGGACTGGTATTCAAACCCGGAAACGCCGGCCGAGCGGTTTAAAGTGAACGTCTATATTCTCGACAGCGCGCTCCGTGCGGATGCTCTGCGGGTCGCCGTTTTTCGCCAGGCGCGCCTCGAGGATGAGTGGCGCGACGCCAGCGTCAATCCGGCCACGGGCCGCGAGATCGAAAACGCGATCCTGACCCGCGCGCGCCAGCTGCGCCTCAACACTCTCGACGACGACTAGACCGCGCCGACGGTTTCAGCGAGAAAAGAACGGCGCTCGCACGAGCGCCGTTTTTCATTTCCCGTCGCCAATTCCGAGCCGAAGCCCCATGTCCCGCTACAATTTCAAAGAAACGGAAGCGAAATGGCGCAAACGCTGGGCCGATGATGGCGTCTTCGAAACGAAGATCACGCCCGGCAGGCCGAAATATTACGTCCTCGAAATGTTTCCCTATCCGTCCGGACGCATTCATATCGGGCACGTTCGCAACTACGCCATGGGCGACGTCGTCGCCCGCTTCAAGCGCGCCCGCGGCTACAACGTGCTCCACCCCATGGGCTGGGACGCCTTCGGCATGCCG
>CAZBOC010000069.1:0-11448 GCA_964493225.1 uncultured Caulobacterales bacterium
CGATGCGTCCTCTTCGCTTGACTACGCTTCGGGCCGCAAGCTCCCGACAAAGGCCCGCCGGGCCGACATCCTGGCGACGGCGCTCGCGGTTCTGCTGGCGGAAGCCGGCGAACGCATCGGACTGCTGGGCGCGGAGACGCGCCCCTTTCGCGGAAAAAACGCGCCCGCCCGATTCCTCGAAGCGCTCCTCGCCCATCTCGCCGCCGGAGACGGCCGCGCGGAGGCGGGAGACGATTTGACGACCGCCGGCGCGCCGCGCCTCGCCCCCGGCGCCCGGGTGGTTCTGATCAGTGATTTCTATACGGACCTTTCCGCGACCGAGGCGGCCGCCGCGACCCATTTCGCCGGCGAAGGCGCGGGCGGCGCCATCCTCCAGATCGTCGATCCGTCCGAGGAGGATTTTCCCTTTCGCGGCCGCACCCTCTTTGAGGATTTTCGCAGCGACGACCGCATGACCTTCGGCGACGCGGGCGCCGTCCGCGCCGATTACCGCGCCGCCTTCGCCGCCCACAGCGACCGCCTATCCGGCCTCGCCCGGCGCCTCGGCTGGACCTTCGTCAGCCATCGCACGGACCGGCCGGCGACGACCGCGCTCATGGCGCTTTATGCGGCCCTCGCCGGCGCCCGCGCCATGGCGCGCTGAGGTTTCTGGAGCGTTATGGCGGTTTTCAGCGCACTTTCCTTTACGGCCCCCTGGATCCTCGCGGCGCTCGCGAGCCTGCCGGCGATCTGGCTCCTGATGCGCGCGACGCCGCCGGCGCCCGCGCGCGTTCGATTTCCTGCATTCGCGATCCTGCGCGGGCTGAGGGATGCGGAACAGACGCCGGACAAGACGCCCTGGTGGCTTCTCTTGTTGCGCCTCTTGATCACGGCGCTGATCATCATCGCCCTCGCCGGACCGGTTCTGAACGCGCCGAAGACGTCCGCGCGAACGGGACCGCTTGTGCTCGTCGTCGACGACAGCTGGGCGGCGGCCCCCGCCTGGCGGGCCCGGATCGACGCGATGCAGGCCGCCATCGCAGAAGCCGACGGGCGCGGCGCGTCCGTCTTCATCGTGACGGCCGCCGATCCCGACAGCGACGCGCCCGCCGAGCCCCCGACCGCCGAGCCCCTGTCCGCCGAGCAGGCGCGCGACCGGGCCGGCGCCCTCGTCCCGAAACCCTATCGCGCGGATCGCGACGCCGCGGCGAAGCGGCTCGCCGCCTTCGACGCGGCGCTGGAACGGGCCGGCGGCGGCGCAGACATTCGTTGGCTCACGGACGGGCTCGCCAGCGAGAACGCGGGCGAGGACGACGCCTTTGCAAAGACCCTCGGCGAGCTCGGCGAACTGACCGTGCTTTCCGACAACGGCGCGGGCGTCTTCGTCGTGCGCAGGCCTGCGGAGGCGCCGGGAAGCGCCGCCTTCGAAATCATGCGCGCCGCGCCGGATGGCGACTGGAGCGGCGAAGTCGTCGCTCTGGCGCGCGACGGGCGCGAACTCTCGCGCCAATCGATCACGCTGGCGGATGGCGTTCGCAGCGCCGCCGTCGAGGTTGATTTGCCCCTCGCCCTGCGGAACGAACTCTCGGTCCTCCGGCTCGACCGCGTCGCTTCCGCCGGCGCGGCGCGCCTCACGGACGCCCGCGACCGCCGTGCGCTGATCGGGCTTGTCGACGGCGACCGCGGCGATGCCGACCGGCTCCTCTCCGGGGTCTATTACATCGAGCGCGCGCTCGAGCCCCACGCCGCATTCCTTTCCGACCGCCTGGAAAATCTTCTGCTGTCGGACGTTTCGGTTATCGTGCTCGACGACATAGGCCGCCTGCGCCCCGGCGACGCTGACGCGTTGACGACCTGGGTCGAGGCGGGCGGCGTCGTCATCCGTTTCGCCGGCCCCAACCTCGCCGACGCCGCCCAGGACGGCGCCCCGGCGCTCCTGCCGGCGCCGCTCCGCGGCGGGGGGCGCGCTTTTGGCGGCGCGCTTTCCTGGGAGACGCCCCAGGCCCTCGGTCCTTTCAATCCGGATGGTCCTTTCGCCGATCTGACGCCTCCCGATGACGTCTTCATTCGCCGACAGGTGCTGGCCAGTCCCGGCGGCGACACCTCGAAAGCGACCTGGGCGAGCCTCGCCGACGGGACGCCCCTCGTCACCGGAACCCGGCTCGGCGAAGGCGCGCTCGTTCTTTTTCATGTGACCGCCACGCCCTCCTGGTCGGACCTGCCGCTGTCGTCGATCATGATCGACATGCTCCGGAAGCTCACCTTTCTGTCGATCCTCAGCCCGGAGACGGCCGAAGCGCAGGCGACGGCGCGTTTCGCGCCCTTGCGCATGTTGAACGGCTTCGGCGCATTCGAGCCGCCGCAAGCCTCCCAGCTCGGCGTCACCGCCGCGCAAGCAGACGAAGGACCCGCGCCGGGCCGGCCGCCGGGCTTTTACGGCGCGCCCGATGCGCCGCTCGCCATAAACGCCGTCTCCGAGACGGAAACGCTGGAGCCCTTGCGTCTCGCGGGCGCGCCCGTCGCCGCCTATGAAGCCGAGCCGCCGACGCGCCTCGCCCCGCCCTTGATCGCGGCGGCGCTGTGCCTCTTTCTCCTCGACGCGTTTGCATCCCTCGCGATCTCGGGCCGGCTGCGCATCGCCGCGCCCGCCGCAAAGGCGGAGGCCCCGTCTGCGGCCCCGTCGGCGTCGATTTCCGGCTCCAGGCCGGGCGCTCGGACCGGGAGCGGCGCCAAGCCGGGCGCGAGCGCGGCCGCCGCCGTCGCGCTCATCCTTCTTGTCGGCGCCAATCCGGACCCCGCCTCCGCCCAGCCGCGCCACGCCCCCGGCGACGACACGGCCGCCTCCGCCGCCCTCGAAACCCGCCTCGCCTTCGTGCGGACGGGGGACGCGGCGCTCGACCGGATTTCCGAACGCGGGCTCGCCGCCTTGTCGGACGCCCTCACGCGGCGCACGGCGATCGAACCGGCGCCGCCCGTCGGCGTCGATCCGGAAACGGACGACCTTTCCGTCTATCCGCTTCTTTACTGGCCGATCGCGCCGGGCGCCGGCGGCCTGTCGGAGGCCGGCCTCGCCAATATCGAGAACTTCATGCGCTTCGGCGGCATGATCATTTTCGACACGCGCGACGACGAGCGCGCCGTGGCCGGGCTTGAGACCCCGGAGCGCGCGGCCCTGCGCGAAATCCTCTCGCAGGTCGACGTCCCGCCGCTGACGCCGCTTCCAAGCGAGCACGTCCTCAAGCGCTCATACTATCTGTTGACGGACCTTCCGGGCCGGATGTGGAACAATCCCGTCTGGGTGCGCGCGGCCGGCGGCGCGAACGACGCCGTCACGCCGCTGATCATCTCCGGGCGCGACTGGGCCGGCGCGTGGGCGGTCGACGAATACGGCCGATCGATCCTGCCCGTCGGGCGGGCCGGCTCGCGCATCCTGCGCTGCGCGCCGCGCACCAACGTGCCCGTCCGCGAATGCGCGATCCGGGCCGGGATCAACATGGTGATGGTGGCCTTTACGGGGAACTACAAGTCCGACCAGGTGCACACGCCGATCCTTCTGCGGCGGCTTGGCCGGAGGGAACCGTGAAAGGAGCGACATGACGGGATCGATCGTTTTCGAGCCGAGCGCGCCGGTCTGGCTGCTCGCGGTCCTGGCCGCCGCGGGAACGGGCTTCGCGCTCCTCAGCCTGTGGCGCTCGCCGGCGGGCGGGCTCTTCCGGGCGATCGCCGTCGCGGGCCTCCTGGCGCTCCTCGCCAACCCTCAGATCCGCGAAGCCGAGGCGACGCCGCTCGACGATCTCGCCGTCATCATCGCCGACCGCAGCGCAAGCCAGGACCTCGACGGGCGGGCTGGCGTGACCGAGGACGCGGTCGCGCGCCTGTCGCGCCGGCTTGAAACGCTCGGCGACATCGAGACGCGCGTCGTCGACGTCGCCGGCGAAGAGGAGACGCGCCTTGTCAACGCCCTCAGAAGCGCCATCGCCGACACGCCGCGCGCGCGCGCCGGGGCGTTTTTCCTCGTCACCGACGGACGCGCGAGCGACGCCGACGACGCCGCCTCCGCGCTGAAGGCCGCCGGAGACGCGCCGGTCCACGTCCTGACCACCGGTCGCGAGGACGAGATCGACCGCAAGATCACCCTCGTCAGCGCGCCGAAATACGGCATCGTCCGCGAACGGGTGCGCATCGCCTTTCGCGTCGACGATCTCGGCCCCGACGACGAGCCGCGCGCCGGCGGCGGCGAGGCCTCCGTCGCCCTGCGCATCGACGGGGAAGAGGCGTTCCGCCAGCCCGTGCCCCTCGGCGCCGAGGTCTCCTTCGAAGCGCCGCTCAACCGGCCCGGCCAACTCGTCATCGAACTTGAAGCCGAAACGCGGGAAGGTGAACTCACCACACGGAACAATATCGCCGTCCTGCCCGTCGCGGCGATCAGAGACCGCCTGCGCGTGCTCCTGATTTCGGGCGAACCCCATCCCGGCGAGCGCGTCTGGCGCAATCTCCTGAAGTCCGATCCGGCGATCGATCTCGTCCATTTCACGATCCTGCGGCCTTTGGAAAAAAACAATGACGACGGCGCCCTGCAGCACGAACTCGCCCTCATCGAGTTTCCCCAGGACGAGCTCTTCATCGAGAAACTGAGCGAGTTCGACCTTCTGATCTTTGACCGCTACACCTATCGGGGCGTGATGAACGCCTATCACTTCGACAATATCGCGCGCTATGTCGAGGAAGGCGGCGCGGTGCTGATCGCCTCGGGTCCTGAATACAACGACCGCTTCAGCCTCGCCGCGCGCCGCAACCTCTCGTTCATCCTGCCGGCCCTGCCCGACGGGCCTGCGCTCGCGGACCCCTTTCGCCCGCTCGTCAGCGCCGTCGGTGCGCGCCATCCGGTGACGACCGATCTTCCCGAAGAGAGCTTCTGGGGACGCTGGCTCAGGATCATGCCGGTCGCCCAGCGCTCGGGGCGGACGCTGATGGAGGGGCCCGGCGGCGAGCCCCTGCTGATTCTCGACCGCGTCGGCGAGGGACGGGTCGGCCTTCTCCTTTCGGACCATGTCTGGCTCTGGGCCCGCGGCTTCGACGGCGGCGGTCCCCATGCGGAGCTTTTGCGCCGGATCGCCCATTGGCTCATGAAAGAGCCGGAGCTGGAAGAAGAGCGCCTGACGCTGGCGGAGGAGCGCGGCGATCTCGTCATCGAGCGGCGCACGCTGGAGGACGCGCCCGACGCGGCGGACCTGACGCTGCCGGATGGAACGCGACGCGAGGTCGGTTTCGATCCGGTCGAACCGGGGCTTTTCGCCTCGCGCCTTGAGAATGCGCCGCGCGGTCTCTACCGCGCACGGTCCGGCGATCTTTTCGCGGTCGGCGCCGTCGGACTTGCGGCCGCGCCTGAGTTCGCCGACGTGGTCTCAAGCCCCGCGACGCTCGCGCCGGTCGCCGAGGCGACGCGGGGGGGCCGTTTTGAAATCCGCGACGGCGACGGCGCGCGCCTGCCCGCCCTGCGCAAGGTTCGCGCTGCGGCCTCGCAGCGCGCCGGGGCGGGATGGGCCGGCGTTGTCGCGCGCGATGCAACCCGCATCGATGCGGTCCGCACCGCTCCCCTCGCCTCGCCGTGGCTCTGGCTCGGCGTGATCGGCGCGGCGCTTCTCGCGGCATGGTGGGCGGAAGGACGCGGCCGGCTCATCCGTTCGCGCTGACCCCGGCCCCGCCGGCGCGCGGCGGTCCCCGAATTTTAAGCGATCCGTTAACGGGGCGGCAAATCAGCATTGCTAATTTCTAATCCTGTCACGAAGCTTGGAGATCGCTCATGGGCGCCAGAGGTCGCCGGTCCAGCGCACGCGCGCGCCGCCACGAAGCGGGACGAAAGTCCGCCAAACCCGCCGCGAAGCAAACCGCGAACGCCCTGCCGGCATGGCTCGGCCGGAGACGCGTCGACGACGATGCGGAGACGCTCCCCGCCGCGGACTTGTCAGGGGCCCTCGCGAGGGTTCTGTCCACGCGCCCGCACAGTCTGCAAACGACCGGCGAGCCGCCCGACAAGGAGCCGATCCGCGCCGCCCTGGGCGCCATTGAGGCGGCGCTCTACACCATCGATCAGATCCGCGACATCCTCGAACAGGCGATCGACGTCGCCCGCTCGGCCCGCGGGCTGGAAGATGCGGGCGGACGCGCGCTCTTTGCGGAAAGCTACGACGACCTGCGCCATTCGATCGGCGCGACGCTCGGCAAGATCGACGAACACGCCGCCCCCCTGATCGGCAAGGACCAGCGCCACCTGGACGTGCCCCTCGGCGGCAAAGCGCATTATTCGATCTCGCCGACCCGCGTCGACGCAGCCGCGAAGGGGCTCAACCTGGACCCGCCGCGCGACGCCTTCGCGACCGACGACGAAATCGACCGGATCGTTGAAAAGCTCTCGGCCGCGATCGAAAGCGTCGACAGGGCTGCGGCCGGCTATTGCCGCGATGCGCAGTTCCTGATCGCGCGCCTGTCGCCGGTGAAGGCCGCCTGAAACCTTCTCAGGGCTCGAGCGCGAGCTCGCAGGCCTCGCCGTTCGAGGGACGCGCCACGCGCACCCTGACGAGGCCAGGAAAGTCCGGCCGCAGGCGATCGGCGACCCACAGGCAGACGTTCTCAAGCGTCGGAACGGCCAGTCCCTCCACCTCGTTGAGAAGATGGTGGTCGAGCCGTTCCTTCAACGCTTCCAAGGCCGCGGCGACGTCGGCGAAATCGGCGACCCATCCGGCTTTCGGATCGAGCTCGCCCTCAAGCGTGACCTCCAGCGTGAAGGAATGGCCGTGCATGCGCGCATAGGGCCGGCCGGCCTCCGCGGCGCCGTCGACCGGCAAAAAGTGCGCGGCGTCGAATGTGATCGACTTGGTGATGCGCATGGCGCAAGGCTCTCCGCGTCGGATTTCAGGGTATGCCGATCAGCTTGTGGGTCTGAAGGCTCAAACGCCAACGGGGATCGGATTTGCAGTATTCGACCGCGGCACGGGTATGGCGGATCCGGTCCGGTCCGTCCATAGGCTGCAGGAAGAACCGGTCGAACGGGAGATCGACGAAAGCCTCCGGCGGCGCGCCTTCCTGTTCGAAGACGAGCTTCAACTCGTCCCCCGTCCGTTGGACGAGATCGGCGCCGGCCTTGGGACTGACGCAGATCCAGTCGAGGCCATCGGGCGCGGCGATCGTGCCATTGGTCTCCACCGCGATTTCAAAGCCCGCGCCGTGAAGCGCGTCGATCAGCGCCGCGTCGAGCTGGAGCAGCGGCTCGCCGCCCGTGCACACGACGAGCGGTGCGCCCGCTTCGCCTTCCGACCAGAAGCCGCGCGCATGGGCCGCGAGGGCGCGCGCGCCCGCAAATCTGCCGCCGCCCGGTCCGTCGGTTCCGACGAAGTCCGTGTCGCAGAAACGGCAGATCGCATCGGCGCGATCGCGTTCAAGACCGGACCACAGATTGCAGCCCGCAAAACGCAGGAACACCGCCGCGCGCCCGGCCTGCCCGCCCTCTCCCTGTAGCGTGTAGTAACATTCCTTCACGGAGTATGTTTTTACGGACGAATTCCGCATCAGTCCGGTTCTCCGGAGCGATATTTCTCCCAGCCGGCCTTTCGCAACTCGCAGGCCGGGCAAGAGCCGCAGCCGTAGCCCCATTCATGGAGCGCCGATCTGACGCCGTGATAGCAAGTGTGGGAATATTCGCGGATTATGTCGACGAGGCCTGCGCCGCCGATTTCTTCGGCGAGGCGCCAGCTCGCCGCCTTGTCGATTTTCATCAACGGCCCGTCAAAGGTGAGATCGGCGTCCATGCCGAGCCGGATCGCCGTCATCTGCGCCTCCACGGCCGCCTCGCGGCAATCCGGGTAGCCGGAGAAATCCGCCTCGCACATGCCGCCCACGAGGACGCCGATCTCTTTTCGATAGGCGAGAGCAGCGGCGTAACACAGAAAGACGAGGTTTCTTCCGGGTACGAAGGTCGTCGGCAATCCGTCGGGGCCGGCGCTGATTTCCGTGTTCCGGGTCAAGGCCGTCTCGCTGATCCGTCCGAAGCCGGAGAGATTGATGAGCGCGTCGGGGCCGAGCCGGTCGCGCCACAAAGACGAGACGTTCGAGAATTCGCGCCGCAGCGTCGCGCGCGCCCCGAGTTCAACCGCGTGGCGCTGCCCGTAATCGAAACCGACCGTCTCGACGCGATCATAGGCGTTGAGCGCGTGGGCGAGGGCGATGGACGAATCCTGACCGCCGGAAAACAAGACCAGCGCCCGGTCTTTTCTGAGGGTGAGCATTGACGTACTGTCCCCGGCGAATGATCGGTATCGGCTCTCCCTCTGCGCTGGGCCATATAGGCTCTTGCGCAGCGTGACTCAACCGGACCGCATAAGCCTATGAAGGCGTCAGCGAATGACGGCGCGAAGCGAAGATGAGAAGGCGCTGCTGCTCTATGTGACGGCGCCCGATGCGACAACCGCCGAAGACATCGCCCGTGGGCTGGTCGGCGAACGCGTCGCGGCCTGCGTCAACATCATTCCCGCCATGCGCTCGGTCTATCGCTGGAAAGGCCGGATTGATGCCGAGGATGAATGCGTGATGATCGTCAAGACGACGGAGGAGCAGGCGAGCGCCGCGCGCGCGGCGATCCTTGAGCGTCACCCCTATGAGACGCCGTGCGTTCTCGCCGTCAACATCGACCGCGAGGCTTCCGGCGGCGCCTTTCTTGAGTGGATTATCGACAGCGTTCGGTGAAAGCGTTCGGTGAACTGGGGCTTTTCGATGCCCGTTGGACCGTCCTTAACCATAATGAAAACTTGTGCGCGCATAGATTGTACGCCTGGTGTGGCGCAACCTCAATTTGCCTAATGTCGGCGTTCCCTCTCCGGCGAAGCGTTGGAGGCCGCAGCAGCAGTCGCCGAACTTCCCTCGCGGCGGCGCGCCTGCGCTGCGGGGCCGGATTGGTCATCCGGCCCCGCAGCGACGCGTTCCTCGATCCATTCGGCGACGTCGCGCCAGACCTCTTCGGCCTGCAGGTCGCGGAAAAGAAGATGCCAGCCGTCAGCGTAGCCATGCGTTTCCGCCGCGCGCCCAAGCCGCAGAACGGTCTTCGTCATCGCGTCGAGCGGAATGATCTCGTCGCGCATTCCGAAAAGAAACAGAATTGCGCCGCCGGCCTCGTCGGCGGCGTCATAGGCTTCGCCCATCAGGCGCGTGACGCCGAGCACGGCGTCGAGGCGCGTGTCTTTGATGACGTGGGGATCCGTCGCCATGGCGCGCAGAACTTCGATGTTGTCCGTTGACCTGCGGTCTGCGCGTTCGCCGGTGACCGTCTTGGCGGGCGCGAAAGTCGCGGCGATGTTCGCGGCGACGCGATAGGCGAGAGGCAGCTGCGAGCCTCCCCACACGCCGGGCGCGGCGAGGATCACGCCGGCCGCCGGCAGGGGCCCCTCGGCCATGGCCGAGAGCGCGACCCCGGCGCCCATGGAATGGCCGACCACGAAAACAGGCGTGTCCGGATGTTTTTTTTCCACGGCTTCGACGGCCGCGAGGAGATCCTGCCTCAGCGTTTGCGAGCCCGGCCAAAGCCCTTTGTCCGGCGAACGCCCGAAGCCGCGCTGGTCGTAAGCGTAGGTCGTGATCGCCGCCTCGCGCGCCCACCACCGGCCGGCCATGGAGAAGGCGTTGGCGTAGTCGTTCATGCCGTGGACGGCGACGATGACGGCGCGCGGCGCCCCCTGCGCCGGCCAGACGTCGAGCCCGAGCCGAGCCCCGTCGAACGACACGAGACGCCCGTCTTCGATCGCCGGCGCGCGGATTTTCCTCGGAGGATCCGGAAAGCTCGCGCAGGCGGCGGCCGCCGCGCAAATCAGCACAGGGAAAAATCGGCGCGGACCATGGGCCGGGCGCCCCCCGCCCCGGTTCTCAGCCTTCTTGCGCGCTCGTTGTTGCATAGCGCTCCAGCTTCCGCATGGCCCGGTCGAAAACGCGGGCCTCGTCCGGTTCGAGAACGGACAATAGGTCGCGTTCATAGGAGACGGCAACCGCGGCGATCCGGTCGAACAGCGCCCGCCCCCGCTCAGTCAGCCCCAGGGCCGCGACGCGCCGGTCGCCGGCCGCCGCGCCGCGTTCCACAAGCCCCTTGCGTTCGAGGCTCGAAACGGCGCGGCTGACCGCCATCTTGTCCATGGGCGTCATGGCGACGACGTCGCGCGCGGCCATGGCGGCGTCCTGTGCGACGACGGCGAGAACGCGCCATTCGGAGATCGTCAGGTCATCACCGCGATAAGCGGCCGAAAGCGCGCGACTGACGGCGTGGCCGAGGACGACAATCCGATAGGGCGTGAATTCGGCCAGCACAAAGCCGCCCGCCTCGCCGTCGATCCGCTCGGCCTCGCTCATAAGCATCGCGTCGGTCTTGCCGCGTCGGTCGTCCGGCGTCTGGTTTCAGGCGGTTTCTTTGAGGACGCCGCGGCGGATCTGGTCTTCCTCGATCGATTCAAAGAGCGCCTTGAAGTTGCCCTCGCCAAAACCTTCATTGCCCTTGCGCTGGATGATCTCGAAGAAGATCGGCCCGATCGCGTCCTGGGTGAAGATCTGGAGGAGAAGACCCTGGCCCTGCGTCGGCGCGCCGTCGATCAGGATGCGGTTTTTCTTCAGCCGCTCAAGATCTTCGCCGTGATCGCCGATCCGCTCGCCGACCTTTTCGTAATAGGTGTCCGGCGTGTCCTGGAACGGCACCTCACGCTCGCGCAGCATTTCAACGGTCTGGTAAATATTGTCCGTACCGAGAGCTATATGCTGGATGCCCTCGCCGTTATAGCGCTGCAGGAACTCCTCGATCTGGGACTTGTCGTCCTGGCTCTCATTGAGGGGTATGCGGATCTTGCCGCAGGGGCTCGTCATGGCCTTGGAGACGAGGCCCGTCAGCTTGCCCTCGATGTCGAAATACCGGATTTCGCGGAAGTTGAAGATGTCTTCGTAATAGGCGGCCCATTTGTCCATATTGCCGCGGTGGAGATTGTGGGTCAGGTGATCGATATACGTCAGACCGGCGCCGGCGACCGACGCATCGACGCCGTCGATGGGCTGGAAGTCGACATCATAAATCGACCGCGCGCCGTAGCGGTCGACGAGATAGACGTGGAGCCCGCCGATCCCTTCGATCGCTGGAATGTTCAACTCCATGGGGCCGGCCTTCGCCTCGACGGGCTTGGCGCCGCGCTTGACGGCTTCGGCGAAGGCGCGGCTCGCGTCTTTCACGCGGAAGGCCATGGCGTTCGCGCCGGCCCCGTGTTGGCCGCGGAAGATCTCCGGCTGGCCCGACGCCTCGCGGTTCAGGAGGAAATTGATGTCGCCCTGGCGATAATGGACGACGTCCTTGGAGCGGTGCCGGCCGACCGCGACGAAGCCCAGCCGCTCGAACAGCGCCGCCAGTTCGTCGGGATTTCCGCTCGTATATTCAACGAATTCAAAGCCGTCGGT
>CAZBOC010000070.1:0-11405 GCA_964493225.1 uncultured Caulobacterales bacterium
GCCCGGTTTTCCCCCGTCGTGACCTGCTCGCGCCCGTTCAGGAGAGTCGTGGTGAAATCGGGTCCGAGGCCGCGGATCGAGATCGACCGGGCGCGGCCGTTGGTGCGCTGGGCGGCGAGACCGGGCAGGCGCGCGAGGGATTCAGCGATTGAAAAGTCCGGCAGTTTGCCGATTTCCTCGGCCGAAACCGCCTCGATGATGGACGAGCTGTCGCGCTTCGCCGCGATGGAATCGCCGATGGCCTTGCGCAGACCGGTGACGACGATTTCGTCGTCGACGCGCGCCTCATCGACGCGCTCCTCATCAATGTTTTCAACCGCCTGCGCCGCGGCCGCGTGAGCGCCGGCGAGCGTTGACGCGCATCCTAAAAGTGCGGCGCGATAACAGAATCGTTTCATGGCGAGCCCTCCCATACTGTCGATGGTTGTTATGCGCGGACTATGAAATCGATAACATTTATTTGCAATCCATCTTCACCAATACCGCAGCGCAGCATGCCTGGCGGTCACGCGCCGACGCTGGAGAGGCCAATCAAATCCGTTTTATCTTATTGTCTTGAAACAATTATTTTGATCGCCGCACGGCCGCGAGGTCGGTGTAAAATTACCACAGACAAAAATGTAAATTTTTGCAACATGAATGTGGAAGTGGCGCTCTCGCCTGCACTAGCCTTGGATGGATCCGCCGCAGCTCATTGCGCAGGAGGAACTTCGACCATGCCGTCATCGCTGATGAAGACCGTTTCGCGGCTGGCTTGCGCCGCTCTCGCCGCCGCCGCCGCGTGCGGCCCCGCGGCCGCGCAGTCATATCGCGATCGCCCGCCCGAGGACGAAATCATCTACTTCGTCCTGCCCGACCGATTCGAGAACGCCGACCCGTCCAACGACCGTGGCGGGATCGACGGCGGTCCGCTGCAGCATGGCTTCGATCCCGCGCACAAGGGATTCTACCACGGCGGCGACCTGAAGGGCCTGACCGAACGGCTCGACTACATAGAAGGTCTCGGCGCGACGGCGGTCTGGCTCGGACCGATCTACGAGAACAAGCCGGTCCAGGGAGCCCCGGGAGAGGAATCGGCCGGCTATCATGGCTACTGGATCACCGACTTCACGCGCGTCGATCCGCATTTTGGAACGCGGGAAGACCTGAAAGCCTTTGTCGACGCCGCCCATGCGCGGGACATGAAGGTCTATCTCGACATCATCACGAACCACACGGCCGACGTCATCGCCTACCGCGAATGTCACGATCCGGACTATCGCGCCGACGACAGAACGACCGAGGGCTGTCCCTATCGCTCGCTTGCCGATTATCCCTACGGAACGCGCGGCGGCCCCGACGCCGCGCTCCTGAACGAGGGGTTCATTGGCGATGGCCCGGCGTTTCAGACCACGGAGAATTTCGACCGGCTGACGCGGGCTGATTACGCCTACACGCCTTTCGTCGCTGAAGACGAGGCGAAGGCGAAGACGCCGGCCTGGCTCAACGATCCCGTTCACTACCATAATCGCGGCGACACCCATTGGTCCGGCGAGAGCACCACCTATGGCGACTTCGCCGGCCTCGACGATCTGATGACGGAGCATCCGCGCGTCGTCGAGGGGATGATCGACATCTACAAGATGTGGATTTCGCAATACCGGATCGACGGCTTCCGGATCGACACGGCCAAGCATGTCAATCCGGAATTCTGGAAGGCCTTCAACGCCGCGATCCTCGACCACGCCGCCGCCGAGGGCGTTGAAAACTTCCATGTCTTCGGCGAGGCCTACAGCCCGGATCCGGCGGAGCTGGCGCGGCGCACGCGGGTGGACGGCTTTCCGGCGGTGCTCGATTTCGGATTCCAGGCCGCCGTGCGCGACGTTGTCGCGGACGGCGCGCCCGGCCTTCGTCTTGCGACGTTCTTCGCCGCGGACGCGCTCTACGCCGGCGGCGAGGCCGCGGCGCGCGCGCTGCCGGTCTTCGTCGGCAATCACGACATGGGCCGCTTCGCCACATTCGTCCGGGACGCCGCGCCCGGCGCGTCCGAAGAGGAAATTATCGCCAAGGTGAAACTCGCCCACGCCATGATGTTCTTCCTGCGCGGCGCGCCCGTGATCTATTATGGCGACGAGCAGGGATTCATCGGGGACGGCGGCGACCAGGACGCGCGCGAGGACATGTTTGAAAGCCGGGTTGAAAGCTACAACGACAATGATCTCCTCGGCGCCGGGGCGGACACCTCGAGCGAGAATTTCGATCGAACCCATCCTCTTTACGGGGCGTTCGCCGCGATGGCCGGGATCTTCAAGGCCCATGAGCCGCTGCGACGCGGTCGCCAGATCATTCGCCATGCCGAGGACGCGGACGGCCTCTTCGTCGTTTCCCGGCTCGCGCCCGACGGCGAATATCTCGTCGCCTTCAACACGCAGCGCGAGCCCCGCCGCGCCAATGTCGCGGTCGACCCGAGATCGACCACGTGGCGCGCCGTAAGCGGGGCGTGCGCGGCGCGCTCCGGCGCGCGCGGGAGCGTCTCTGTCGAGCTCGCGCCCTGGAGCTATCAGATCTGCCGCTCGAACCAATGGAGCCAGAACCGGTGAACCTTGAGAACCCGGAGACCGCCGAGGGCGCCGCCCGTATCCCGGCGCCGCAGGCCGAGTGGTGGCGCGGAGCCGTGATCTACCAGATCTATCCGCGCAGTTTCCGTGATTCGGACGGCGACGGCGTCGGTGACCTCGCCGGCGTCCTCGACGGCCTCGACCACGTTGCGAGCCTCGGCGTGGACGGCGTCTGGCTGTCGCCTTTTTTCACCTCGCCGATGAAGGATTTCGGTTACGACGTGGCCGAATTCTGCGGCGTCGATCCGATTTTCGGAACCCTCGACGATTTCGACGCGGTCGTCGCAAAGGCCCATCGTCTCGGCCTGAAAGTCATCATAGACCAGGTCTATTCGCACACCTCCGATCAGCACCCTTGGTTCGCCGAAAGCCGCGCCGACCGGACCAATCCGAAGGCGGACTGGTATGTCTGGGCCGACCCGCGCAAAGACGGGGCGCCGCCGAACAACTGGCAGTCCGTCTTCACAGGTTCGGCGTGGGAATGGGACAGCCGGCGGCGGCAGTATTACCTGCACAATTTCCTCGCCAGCCAGCCGGATCTCAATGTCCGCAATCGCGAGGTCCAGGACGCGCTGCTCGGGGTTGCGAAATTCTGGCTTGACCGCGGCGTCGACGGCTTCCGCCTCGACGCGCTGAATTTCGCGATGCACGATCCCCTCCTGCGGGACAATCCGCCCGCGCCGCGGGACGGGCGCGCGTTCACCCGGCCCCACGACTACCAGCAGCACGTCCATAACCAGTCGCATCCGGACATTCCCCTGTTTCTCGAGCGTATCCGCGCGCTGACGGACCAATATGACGACGTCTTCACAGTGGCCGAAGTGGGCGGCCCGACGCCCCTCGACGAAATGAAGGCTTTCACCGCCGGCGAAACGCGCCTGAACTCCGCCTACAACTTCGCCTTTCTCTACGCCGAGCGCCTGACCGGCGACTTCACCAGGCGGGCCGTTGGCGAATGGGGCGGCGCGCCGGACGACGGATGGCCGTCATGGGCGTTTTCCAACCATGACGCTCCGCGGGCCGTTTCGCGCTGGGCCGAGCCGGACGCGGCGCGCCGCGCCGCAGAGCTCTATCTGCTCCTGCTTCTGACGCTGCGCGGCAACGCATTTCTTTATCAGGGCGAAGAGCTTGGCTTGCCGCAGGCGGAGGTGCCCTTCGATCGGCTTCAGGATCCCGAAGCCATCGCGAACTGGCCCCTGACGCTCGGCCGCGACGGCGCGCGCACGCCGATCCCCTGGCGCCGGCACGCGCCGTGCGGGGGGTTCACCGCCGGCGAACCATGGCTCCCCATGGACCCGCGCCATCTCGAACTCGCCGTGGACAGCCAGGAGCGAGATCCCGGCTCGATGCTGCGGGCGGCGCGGAGATTGATCGCGCTGCGCCGGGCGCACCTCGCGCTGCGCGCGGGCGATCTGGAATTCATCGACGCGCGAGAGCCGCTCCTCGCCTTCGAACGGCGCGGCGGGGGCGAAACCCTGATTTGCGCATTCAATCTTGGTAGAGACGATGTCGGCTGCGACCATGTCTTCCCGCCGGGAGCGGCGATGACCGCCGATGTGGGGCTTTCCGAGGCGGCGACCCCGCCGCGCCGCCTGCCGCCGCTTTCGGGCTGCGTCGCGATCGCGCCGCGCTAGGCGCCGCAGGATTCGCGGACGATAAGATCCGTCGGCAAACGCTCGGAGGTAATCTCCGTGCCGCTCTGCGCATTGAGAAGCTTGGCGACGAGGAGCCTTCCGGCCTTGTCCATGTCCTGGGCGATGGTCGTCAGCGCGGGGCTCGCATAGCGCGCGAGGAGCACGTTGTCATAGCCCACGACGGAGACGTCGTCGGGGACCCGGACGCCGCGGCGCAAAAGGCCGCGGATCGCCCCGAGGGCGATCAGGTCGCTCGACGCGACAATAGCGTCGAACCGCACGCCTTTCGAGAACATTCGCTCGACGGCGTCCTGTGCTGATTCCACCTCGAAATGGACGGGCGCGACGAGGTCCGGATCGATTTCAAGGCCGGCCTCGGCCAGCGCCTCGCCGTAGCCTCGATAGCGCTGCGTGATTTCCGGCGGCTCCGTGTCGCCGAGAAAAGCGATGCGCCGGCGTCCGAGCCTCAGGAGATGCGCCGTCGCGCGCCGCCCGCCCCTGATGTTGTCGCTGCCTACCGAACAATAACGCTGACCGGGGATTTCAGCGCCCCACACCACGAAGCGACTGTCCGTTTCGGAAAGACGGTTGAACCGTTCGTGCAGGAAGCTTTGTCCGAGAAACACGACGCCCTCGGCTCGGCTGGTGCTGACGATGTCAGCGAGATCGTCGAAATTGGTCGGCGATACGTGGGAGATGATGACGTCTGACTCCGCCTCCCGCGCGGCTTCCGCGACGCCGCCGATCAGCTCCATGAAGAAGGGATCGCCCCGCGCCCCGCTGCGCCCCGCCGGCGTGGGGATCGCGACGGCGATCGTTGCGGCGGCCCCCGTCAGCATGGCCGGCATCCGCGGGCGGAATGCGTAAAGATGCTGGCGCGCGAGCGCCCAGATGCGGCGCTTGGTTTCGTCTCGCACGAGCGGGCTGTCGTTCAAGGCGCGCGAGACGGTCGCCGTGGAGACCTGCGCAATCTCGGCGAGGTCCTCAAGGCGCACGTTTCGCTTGTTGTCGGACTTTTCGTTCACGCGCGCGCGCTCCCTAACGACCGCCCGCCGCGCTCAATCCGCGCGCGTCCTTCATCGCCAGAGCCTCGCCCGGATCGTCTACGGCCAGCGTCGCGGCCGCCGCGAGGACGAGGCTCGCCCCGCCCGTCGCAAGGGCGTAAATCGCCTCTCCATCGAACAGGCCGCGCACCAGAACGCCGAGAATGCTCGCGGCGGTCAATTGAGGGATTACAATGAAGAAATTGAAAATGCCCATATAGACGCCCATTTTCCGCGCCGGCAGCGCGCCGGACAAGATCGCGTATGGCACGGAGAGGATCGCCGCCCAGGCCACGCCGACGCCGACCATCGAAAGCCAGAGAAGAGCCGGGTCCGCGATGAAATTGATCGAAGCGAGCCCGGCGCCCCCGCAGAGCAGGCAGACGACGTGGGCGATCTTCCGGCTCGTCAGCGCGGCGAGAACGGGAATGGCGAAGGCGGCCAGCGCGGCGACGCCGTTATAGACCGCGAAGAGGACGCCGACCCAGTCGGCTCCCCTGTTGTAAAGCGCCGAGGTCGGATCATCGGCGCCGTAATGAAAAGCCGTAACCGCCGACGTCGTGTAAATCCACATAGAGAAGAGCGCGAACCAGGAAAAGAACTGAACGATTGCAAGCTGCTTCATGGTGCGCGGCATCGTGAAGAGGTCGTCGATGATTTCCGAGAAGGGATTGTCGGCCTTGCCCCGTTGTTTCAGAAGTCCAGCGGCGATCTGCATCAGGCCGAAGGCGACGCCGCCGACGCTCAGGATGAACAGCTCCTTTTCGAGGGCGAATTGCGCGATCAGGATCGTCGCAAGCCCGCTGAAGACGAGCCAGGCGCCGCCGTTGCGGAAAAAGGATCGGGGGGTCGGGGGCCCCGCCCGATCGGAGAGCGCTCCGGCGGAGGCGATTTCCGGCCCCTCTCCGCGTTCGAACGCCTCCAGCTCGTCGGGCGGATACTCCCGCGTCGTGAAGACCGTCCACATGACCGCGAAAAACACGAAGAAGGCGCCTGCGTAAAAGGCGAATTTCACCGATTGCGGAACAACGCCGGCCTCCGCCACATTGGCGACGCCGAACCAGTTGGCGAGCATCCACGGCATCGCCGAGGCGAGCACCGCGCCAAGGCCTATGAAGAAGCTCTGCATCGCAAACCCCTTCGTGCGCTGACGGTTCGGCAGCATATCGCCGACGAACGCGCGAAAAGGCTCCATCGTCACGTTGATCGAGGCGTCCATGATCCAGAGCATGCCGGCGGCGACCCAAAGCGCGGGCGAATTCGGCATGACGACGAGAGCCGCCGTCGTCGCGATCGCGCCGTAAAAGAAATAGGGCCGCCGGCGCCCAAGGCGCCCCCAGGTCCGGTCGCTCATATAGCCGATGACGGGCTGAACGAGCAGCCCGGTGAGCGGCGCCGCGATCCACAGGATGGGGATCGCGTCGACATCCGCGCCGAGGGTCTGGAAAATGCGGCTGACATTGGCGTTCTGCAGGCCGAAGCCGATCTGAATGCCGAAAAAACCGAAACACATGTTCCAGATCTGCAGGAAGTTGAGCTCAGGCTTTTTCACGCGCGCATCCTCCGGCAGACTAATGCAATTTTTTGAAAAGTATTCCCCATCGAATCACGGTTGTCGATAGGCGCGGCCCGGCGACGGGCGTCGCGCCTTGTCCGCGACGGATTTCGCCTTTCAGTAAAAGGCTTTTGTTGTCAGCCTGCACGCAAATTTCCTCAAAGCGGCGACGCAGGCCGGCGCTTTGCGGATGACAGGCTTTGCAAATCCTGATCGACGCGTGATCGCGCCTGGCGGCGGCGATCTGCAAGGGGGAGGCGTTTTGCGCACTGCGCCGCAGAGGCGGGGCGGGCGACGTACGCGGCGACGCGACCGGCGAATGGCGCGGCGGGCCAGGTGGAAGGCGGTGACCCCGCGCAAGGGATCTAGTAAGCGGTCGTCATGACCCGACCCTCGAGCGAAGTCGATATCGACCGCGGCCCCGCCGTCGCCTCCGAGATGGAACGCGACCGCCAGCATCGCGCAAGGACCCGCAGCGCGAAGCCGCTCAGGAAGCTCGCGCCTTTCGTGCTCCGCTACCCCTGGCTGCTGATCGCCTTCGTCGTCTTTCTGGTGCTGGCCGCGGCGCTCACCCTCGCGCTGCCGGCCGCGTTCAGGTTGGTGGTGGATTGCGGTTTCGCGGGCGCCGCACAGTCCTCGGCCTGCGAGAATTTCCCGACGGGAAACGGGCTCGCGGGATACTTCATCGCCGGCATCTTCGTCGCCCTCGCGCTCGGCCTCGCCAGCGCCTTGCGGTATTATTTTATTTCCCGCCTTGGAGAGCGCATCGTCGCGGATTTGCGTAAGGAAGCGTACGATCACCTGCTGGGGCTTTCTCCGGGATTTTTCGCCGAGGTGCGCACGGGCGAGGTCCTTTCGCGGCTGACGACGGATACGACGCTGATCCAGACCCTGGTCGGATCGTCGATATCCGTCGCGATACGCACGGCCGCCACGACCTCCGGCGCGCTGGTGCTGATGGTGATCACCAACTGGCAACTCGCAATCATGGTCCTGCTCGGCGGACCGTTGATCATCGGGCCCGTTCTACTCTTCGGCCGCCGGGTTCAGCGACTCTCGCGCACGAGCCAGGATCGGCTCGCCGACGCCTCCGCCCGGGCCAGCGAGTCCCTGCGCGCGCTCGAAACGGTGCAGGCGTTCACGCGCGAGCCGGAGGAACGGTCCAGATTCGGCGAAGCCGTCCAGCTGACCTTTGAAGCCGCCCTGCGGCGCATCCGCGTGCGCGCCTTCATGACGGCGGCAATCTTCTCGCTCGTCCTGGCGGGCCTCATCGGCGTTCTCTGGTTCGGCGCCCTCAAGGTGCAGGCGGGCGCGATCACGCCGGGCGCGATGACCCAATTCGTGATGTACTCCTTCATCGCGGTCTCGGGCGTCGGGATGCTGACGGAAACCTATGCCGAGGTGATGCGCGCGGCTGGCGCGACCGAGCGACTGATGGAGATCCTCGCAGCCCGGAGCGTTATCGCTCCGCCGCCGCGTCCGACCGCGTTGGGCTACGTGGCGGAAGGGCGTATCCGGTTCGATCAGGTGACCTTCGCTTACCCGAGCCGCCGGGACGTCGCGGCGCTCAAGGAGATCAGCTTCGAGGTCGCCCCCGGCGAAACCCTCGCCCTCGTCGGTCCCTCCGGCGCCGGCAAGAGCACGACCTTTCAGCTCCTGCTGCGCTTTTACGATCCGCAAGCCGGCCGCATCCTCGTCGACGGAATTGACATCAAGGACCTTGATCCGCGCGAACTGCGGCGCGCTATCGCCGTTGTCCAGCAGAACGCGCCGCTCTTTTCCGGCGCGGTCCGCGACAATATCCGGTTCGGCGATCCCCAGGCGGATGACGCGGCGGTCGTCGCCGCGGCGGAGGCGGCGAACGCTCACGGTTTCATCAAAGATCTGCCGCACGGCTACGACACGCAACTCGGCGAGGATGGCGGCAACCTTTCCGGCGGGCAGCGCCAGCGCATCGCGATCGCCCGCGCGATCCTCCGGAACGCCCCGATCCTCCTGCTCGACGAGGCGACCAGCGCGCTCGACTCCGAGAGCGAGGCTGCGATTCAGGGAGCCATTGAAGAGCTTTCGAGGAACAGAACGACGTTGGTCATCGCTCACCGCCTTTCGACGGTGCTCAACGCCGACCGGATCATCGTCTTCGAAGGCGGCGATATCGTCGATCAGGGCGCCCACGAAGAACTGCTCGCCCGCGGCGGCGTCTATGCGCGTCTGGCCGAGCGCCAATTCGCCATCGCCGCCAGAGCGGCGGAATAGTCTCGCCGGCGGCCTCAGGGCGAACCGGCTCGCCCTGCTTGCGGATGGCGGCCGCGCGCGGGACCGGCGTCGCCTCGCCCGATCCGGGCCCCCGCGCCGGCGGAGACAAATGATCGCCGCGACGCGCGACGTCGGCTTGCGGTCTTCGGAACAGGCGGCTGATGCGCGCTTACCGGCGTCTTCGATCGATCTCGGCGATGTGGCGCGGAGAAATCTCGCAGCAGCCGCCGATGATCGCGGCGCCGCTGTCGGCCCAGGTCATGGCGAGGTCGGCGTAGGCGGCGGGCCCCAGATCGCGGCGGGTTTCGAGAACGTCAACCGTCGCGGCGGCCTTGAGGGCCTTCACGCTCGTGAAAGCGTTGGCGTAGGCGCCGGCGATCTCCACACGGCCGAGAAGCAGCCGCAGGGCTGTCTCGACAGCTTCCGGAGGCGAACAATTCACGAGGACGGCGTCGGCCCCTTCCTCGAGGGCCGCGTCGGCGGCCTCCAGAACCGGCTCTCCCGACCTCAGCAGACGGCCGTCGCCTTCATCCACCGTCAGGGCGGTCCAGACCGGCTTGCCGGCCCGTCGCGCCGCCCGCGTGGCGAGGCGCGCCTCCTCGATCGAAGGGAGTGTTTCGCACAGGAACAGGTCGACGGCGTCGCACTGTGCGCTGACGATGCTTTCATACTCCCGCGAGGCCAGCCGGGCGCTCAGGCGGTCTTCCGGCCGGTAGCTGCCGGGAAGCGGCGGAAGGCATCCGGCGATGAGCGCGCGAGGTTTGACGGCGCGACGCGCCCGCTCCCCCGCCCGCACGGCGCCCGCCTGAAGCGCTTCGAATTCGGCGGCGCGGCCCGCCCCGGCGAGCCGCGAGGGCGTTGCGGAATAGGAACTCAGCGTGATGACGTCGGCCCCGGCCCTGAGGAAGTCCGCATGGGTTTCCTCGACAAGGTCGGGACGCTCATGGATGATGTCGGCGGACCAGAGCGGCGTTGCCGGCCGCCCCCAGCGCGCCATCAGCTCCTGGCCCATGCCGCCGTCAAGCAAAGTAAAGGTCAAGCGCCGCCTCCCGCCGCTGCTGTTCCGCCGCCGATCTGCGATCGAGGACAGGACGACGAGAACGCGCGACGGGCCGCCGCGCGCCCTGCGGCGCAGCCTATCCGAATGCGGCTCAGCCTATCCGAATGCGGCGCAGCGGTCACGGGGGCCCGCGCGGTCCCGCCATGGCGAAGGCGTGCGTAAAAGGCGCGCCGTCAGGCCCCGGCGGTCAGGCGTTCGTTGCGAGCCGCGCGACCCATTCAGGTCAGCCCAACCACGAAAACGCCGGCGGCGAAGGCGATGGGCGTCACGATGATTGTCCGCAGCAGGAAGATGAGAGCCAGTTCCCAAAAGCCCAATGGTATCGGCGATCGCAGGATGAGGACGCCCAGTTCCGACATGTAAATCAATTGAGATACGGACACGACGCCGACGAAAAATCGCGTAAACAAGGCCTCGGACTCTGCGGCGACGATCGCCGGCAGAAACATGTCCGCGAAACCGATCAGCATCGCCGGGCCGGCGGCCTCCGCATCGGGCATGCCGACCAGGTCCATCACGGCGATGATCGGGCCGGCGACGATCTCGAACGCCGGCGTTTGCGTTGCGACCGCGAGCGCCGCCACGGCGATGAATATGACGCTCGGCAAAAGTCCCAGCCAGATGTCGAGGACGTTCATCGCGGATTTGCGCAGGAGCGCCCACGGCCCCGGCGCGGCTCCCGCTTTCGCGCAAGCGCGCATCCAGCCGGCGCGCAATGCGGGTTCGGCGACAGGCGGGCTGTGGGGCTTTACGCCGCCATTGGCGTAGACGTCCTTCTTCCAGGACAGGGGCGGAATGCGCGGCATCACCAACGCGCATGCGAGGGCGCAGACGACGACGGCGAGATAATAGGGAACGAAGATATCGGCGATTTCCAGAAGCGAGGCGACGGCGTAGCAGAAAGCCGTTGAGACGATCGAAAAATTCGTCGCGACGATCGCGGCTTCGCGCGCGGTGTAGAAACCGCTCTCATACTGTTTCAGCGTAATCAGCACGCCGACCGTTCCCGAACCAAGCCATGAGGCGACGGCGTCGATCGCCGCGCGGCCGGGGACCCTGAACAGCCGCTGGAAGGCGGACTGAAGAAACGCGCCTACGAACTCCATGAGACCGAACTCGGTCAGCAGTGGGAGAAGAAAGCCCGAAAACAGGAAGATGATCAAAATGACCGGGGCGAGTTCGCCGAGAACGACGCCTCCCACCGCTTCGGAGCGGATCCATGAAGGACCGATCTCCCAGTAAATCAATGCAATCGTCGCC